>JALEIQ010000267.1 GCA_022769795.1 Clostridiales bacterium | reverse complement strand
GCTCGCCAGCGTGGTTTTGCCCGTGCCGGGCACGTCCTCAATCAGCACATGGCCCTTGCACAGCATGGCGATCAAAAGCAGCTCGATCACCTCGTCCTTGCCTACGATGACCTTGCCGATATTCTGTTTCAGTGCCGTGATGACCTGGCGCGGGTTCAGCATGGGAACGCCCCCATTTCGTATTTTCAAAATGCTGTGCGTTTTGGGCGCACAAAAGCATGTGTGGCATTGCACACGAGAATATTATAACGGAATCTCGATATTTTTACAAGTATATGACAAAAGTTTTACTCGCACTGTAATGATTGTTTCTTTTTCTTCCTTGATTTGGGGCCCTGCCAGATGGCGAAGGCGGCCAGGGAAAGCGCGCTGATGGCAAGGCCCGCCCAGCGGCCCCGCGTGCCGTACCTAAGCTCGATCACGCTTTCGCCGGAGCCCACCGGCACGGCCATCAACGCTCCCGCCGCCCGGAGGGGGCGGATTTCCTGTCCGTTCACCCATGCGCGCCAGCCCGTGTCATAGGGAATGGTGAACAGCACATAGCCGTCCGCGGAGGCGGTATAGCGCGCGCGCACGCCGTCGTCCGCAAAGCGCTCCACCTGCGCCGCGCCCTGGCGTATCTCCTCAATGACCTGCGCAAAATGGGGCAGGTTCAGCGCATAAACCGTTGGCACGGGCATGGGCCAGCGCACGTCGTCAATATAAACCTCCATGGTGGCGTATTCCTCCACCGGGCCGATCAGGGCGATGAAATCGTTGTGATCCCAGTATTCGCTCCAATAATCGAAGCGCTTTTCGCCGTCGATATATACGCTGCACACCATCAGCGGGTCAAAAACCGCGTACAGCAGCGTGTCCTCCCCCGAGGATTCCAGGGGAAGATCATAATACACGGATTGGATGTCGGGAATGCCATCGTCCAGCTCAACCTCGCGCAGGATATCGTCCTCAACGCCGCGAATCGCGTTGTAGATTTGATTGATAAAGCCAAAGCCGCTCTGCCCGCCGTGCGCCTCAAGCACGGCCTCGTTGGCGCCAAAGGCCAGGGGCAGCGCGTAAGGGTTCAGATACACGGCCTTGCCATTGCCCTCTATGTCGGTGGGCTCATAGCCGTAGGGCTCCTTGCCTGTGAGCAGGTATTTCATCCCAAGCAGGCTGTCGCACATCAGCAGCGGAGCCTTGTACACCGTGGGAAAAGCGCTGCGGCAATAGCCCAGCCGGGACATGAAGCTTGCCGTGGTCCCCATGTAGCTGGAGGTGTAGGTTTGCAGGCCCTGATAGCCGTAGGCCATGGCCTCGTTGGCGTAAAACATGGAGTTGTATAGGCCGGGATTCGGGCTTTCGCGCGGACGGTTCGTGTCCTGCTCCATGCGGTAGCTGCCGCCGTCCAGCGCGCGCACCTCGCCTACCAGCGCCTGCTGCGCGGCCGCGTAGGCGGGATGGCTGTACGCGTCCAGCACATAGGCTTTGGGACGCAGCAGATAGGCGTTCCATACCGTTTCGGCCAACAACAGCACGCCCACGCCTGCCGCCGCCGCGCGCCGGGGCCCAACGCCGCGCGCAAGCGGCAGTAGGGCGTACAGCGCAATCAGGCCCAGCTCCCAGTACACGCGCCCGTCCGCGTAGGGCATAACCAGGTGCGTAACCAGCAGCACAAGCGCGTACAGCCCCGCGCCCCACGCCAGCGGCTTCGCATGCGCGGGCCCATCCTGCCAGGCGCGAACCATCGTTTCCGCCGAGGCAATCAGCATGGCCGCCTGAAGCAGGTAATGAAAGCGGTAAACATACGAGCCGGATAGCTTGAGCGCGCACCAAAAGTAGGACATCGGGGCAAAGGCCTCGGAGAAGATCATCCATCCCACCAGGCCCGCGCAGGCCAACTTTTTGCGCGCGGACAGCCCGCGGTCGAACCACATGGCAAAGAAGAAAACCAGCGCCCACACGGAGCAGAACGGCGTAATTTTGTTGTCCGGAAATTTATGCCCAAGATGGAGGCCGTTCAGGATATCCATTGCCGTGCTGGAAAAGGAGGGGATGAGCGTAACGCCCATATCGGCGGAACGCCCGGCCATCTGCCCAAGCGCGACGGGCAAAAATACCGCGGCGCTTACGCCCACGCTGAGCGCCATTACCGCCAAAAACCCCGCGAAGCCCTTTGCGCCGCGCACCGCCCGGCGCCCGGAGGGCGTATAGGCCATTTCAAACAAGAAATAGAAAACGGCAAACAGCCCGTTCATATACCCCGTGTACCAGTTAAACACGATGGAAAGCGCCATGGACAAAAGCAGCAGCCAGCCCCGGCGCTTTTCCACCCAGCGCCATATCCCCAGCAAAATCAGGGGCAGCATATACACGCCGTCCAGCCAGAGAATGTTGGTCATCTGCCCGACGGTATACTGCCCAAAGGCATACGCCAGGGAAAGCGTCAGCGCCGGGAGCGCGTCCGCGCGAAAGCGCCCGCGCACATACAGGGAAAAGAACAGCCCGCTCAGCCCCAGCTTTACCGCGGAAATCACAAAAAAGCAGAGCTGCATCCCCTCGGGCGGGAAAAACAGCACCAGCAGGTTCACCGGGCTTAGCAGGTAATACCCCAGCACCGCCGCCGTGGGCATGCCAATGGACATGGAAAACGAGTACTCCGGCCCCGACTGGCCCAGCAGCAGCCGCCGGTACCAGGCGAACAGGTCGGCGTATTGAACCTCCATATCATCAGCCATATTGGAAATGCCGCCGAAGGGGTAGATTCCCCGGATGGCAAACAGCAGGCACAGGCATAGCACAGGCAGCGCAAAGGCCGCGATGGAAACCTGGCGGCGCTTGGTCATAGCGTTCCCTCCATTGCGTTGGTTACAGGCTCTATTATAGGAAACCAGCGCAATATCTGTCAAACTATTTTGCCCCCGCTTGCGCAAATTCCCGAGGCGTGCTATCATTCTGCTGACAACAGGCTAGGGAGGATTTGTGCATGCGCACACGCTATGATACCGTCATTTTTGACCTGGACGGAACGCTTCTGAACACGCTGGGGGATTTGACCGCGGCGGCCAACCACGCCCTGCGCGAGAGCGGCTATCCTGAACGCACCATGGAGGAGGTGCGACGCTTTGTGGGCAACGGCGTAGGCATGCTCATTCGCCGCGCGCTGCCCACTTCCGCCGATAGCGACGAGGAAGCCTTTGAGGAAACCCTCCAGGCGTTCAAAAGCTATTACGCCCGCCACAATAACGATACAACGGCCCCTTATCCCGGCATTTTAGAAATGCTTGAGCGCCTGAAGCAGGCCGAGGTGCGCATGGCCATTGTTTCGAATAAAAACGACCCCAACGTCAAGGCGCTTGCGGCGGATTATTTTGAGCCCTGGATTGGCCTGGCTGTGGGCGAGCGCGAGGGCGTGCGCCGTAAGCCCAACCCGGACGCGGTGTTTGCCGTGATGCGCGCGTGGAACTGCGACCCTGCAGCGACGCTGTATGTGGGCGATAGCGGCGTGGATTTGGAAACCGCTCGAAACGCGGGCGTGGATTGCGTGGCGGTATGCTGGGGCTTCCGTAGCGAGGAGGAGCTTCGCCAGGCGGGCGCCACCATGCTGGCGCATAGCCCGGCAGAACTGGCGGATGGCGTGCTGAACGGCTTTTCGGAACGCTAGGCGGAAAAATGAAGGAGTGCAGGGGCAACAGCCCCTGCCGGGGTTTGGGGCAGAGCCCCAAAAACCTTACGCCGCAGCGTTTTCAAGTGAGAGATGCGCCAGCCCGAGGCTGGCGCTGCGGCTCTGCGCGTACCTTTGGGCTTGGCATCCAGCCCGTGCGTGTGTACCCCTGCCCATCCACCTGGCTTTCCCGGCACTCCGGGGCTATGCGGGCCAAGCCCGGCATAACCTTTTCCTGTGCGGCTTTTCTCCCACACGCAGGTGATAGCCTATGCTTTTTTTCGGTTTTGTCTTTACTTTCTTGGGAAGTTATGCTATGATATCACAGAGAAAGAGCTACCGTTTCGGACAAAAGTCACACAACGCACCATCCGCCGGGAGAGAAACCGGCGATGAGAATAAACCCAAAGCGAGGAGGCACCTATCTATGAAGAAAATCCTGGCGACTTTACTGGCCCTTGTTATGCTCATGGGCGCTGGCAGCGCGCTGGCTGTCAACGAGGACGTATCCGGCAAGGTGATGATTTACACCTCCATGTACCAGTTTGTTATCGATATGATGGACGAGGCCATCAAGGCCGAGTTCCCCAACCTTGAGCCCGGCAACGGCGAATCCTTCTTCTTCTACGGCGGCACCGGCTCACTGCAAACCAAGCTGGCCGGTGAGATGGAAACCGGCACCCTGGGCTGCGACATGATGCTTGTGGCCGAGCCCGCTTACTCCCTGGAGCTGAAAGAGGGCGGCTGGCTGGAGCCCATGGAGGCCGACGCCAGCAAGCTGCGCTTTGACTACGACGAGGAAGGCTACTGGTACCCCGTGCGCGTGTGCAACATGGTGCTGGCCTACAACCCCGAAAAGTACAGCGCCGACGAGCTGCCCCAGAGCTTCTACGATTTCGCCAACGACGAGTCCGTCAAGGGCATGATCTCCATGGGTAACCCGCTCACCTCCGGCACCACCATGGCGGCCGTGGCTTCCCTGAGCGATAAGTACGGCTACGACTACTTCAAGGCCCTGGGCAACAACGGCGTGATGATCGAGTCCGGCTCCACCGCCCTGGCCAAGCTGCAAACCGGCGAGTGCAAGGAAGTTATGATTCTGGAGGAGTCCGTTTTGAAGGTTCGCAAGGAAGAGGGCTCTCAGCTCGCTTGCATCTACCCCACCGACGGCAACATCCTCATCCCCTCCACCGTTATGACCGTTGCTGAGGATCGCAGCGCCAATATGAACATCGAAGCCTGCCAGGCCATCACCGATTGGCTGTTGAGCGAGGCTGGCCAGAAGTACATGCTGGAAGGCTACATGCACAGCGTCGCCGCCGGCATGAAGGAAGTTCCCTATGACTCCATCGACACCGACGGCCTGATTGAAACCGATATGGGCGTTGATTGGGTACGCTGCTACACCCAGCGCGAGGAAATCCGCACCCAGTTCCAGGAGAACGTAACCATTCCCGAAAAGTAAGAAAAAGCACCTTGCGCGGGGTTGCCGTATTCGTAAGGATGCGGCAGCCCCGTTTCTCAAAACCGAAAAAACGGGCGCCGTGCGCAATGGCGCGCACGACGCCCCTCATTGTATACAGGGCCGCTTTTGCGGCAGGCGTGAACGCTGGGCACGTTTCCTTTGTGCCCATAAAGGAGTATGAGGCAGATGAAAAACTTGGCGCAGCCGCGGCCACAGCTAAAGGGGCAGCGGGATCTGGAGCCGGTGTTCGTCAAAACCGTTCTGGCGGTATTGTTCGCCTTGGGGCTTTTGATGATCTTCGCGGGCGTGCGGGGCATCAGCGCCTTCAATGCGTCCGGATATGACGCGGAGGCCGGTTTCAGCTATGTGTATCAAATGAAGGGCGAGCTGGACAAACACTATCAAAACGACTTGGCGCCGGTGCTGGATTCCCTCGAGGCACAGGAGCAGGCGGCCGTAAGCGCCAAGCTGGACGAAATGCTTTTGGCCTACTGGACGGATACCCGGGGCGACGAGGCCGCCGCACGGGCGGAGCTGGACGCGTTTCGGGCCTCCCTGCCACAAAGCGGGCAGGAAGCCTGCACGCTCAAGCTGTTTGACGCGGCCTTTGCCGTGGACGGCCCCAAGGTATCCAGCAAGCTGAAAAAGCAGCTGGCCGCCCTGGACGCGGGCGAGCGCGAGAACATGCGCCAGGCCCTGCTGCTGGCGCTTGTGGATGAAAGCGCGCCGCTGAATGAGGTCGCCGCGGCCGCCGTGGAGGACACGGAGGGCGTGGAGCGCGAGCGGATGCTTTTGCAGCTATTCCTTATCAGCGCGGATGAATCCTCCGTTTCCATACCTACCGAGCTTGCCAACAATACCAAGAAGGCCGTCCGCAAGGATCCCGCCCGCCTGGACGCGTACAAAGCGGCTGTAAGCGGCAGCGTTTCATGGGTTTCGCAGTTTGTGGTCAGCCACAGCCGCACGGTCATCATGCTGGGCGTGCTTTTGGCGCTGGACATCGTGCTGCTGGCCTTCCTGATCGGCGCGGATCATAGCTGGCATTTTGATATCAAATGGCTTATCATCCTTTTAATTATTGATTTCATGCTTCTGTTCCAGATGCTGCCGCTGATTTACCTGGTGGTGAAGGCGTTCTTCCCCGAGGGCGGCTTTACGCTGGAAACCTTCACGCGCCTTTACAGCTATCCCATGAACTGGAGCGCGCTGAAGAATACCCTTATCGCGGCGGCGGCGACCATGGTGCTGGGCACCGTGCTGGCCTTCCCGCTGGCGTGGCTGGTTGGCCGCACCAACCTGTATGGCAAAAAGTTTTTCCGCAGCCTGTTTGTGCTTACCTATATGGTGCCGCCGTATGTGGGCGCTATGGCGTGGCTCAGGCTGCTTAACCCCAATGTGGGCGATATGAACGTATTCCTGCGCACCCTCTTTGGCATGGCTGCGGACGCGACCGGCCCCATCAACATCTATTCCCTGGGCGGCCTGATTTGGGTGCTTACCACGTTCTACTATCCCTATGCGTTTATTACCATCTCCCGCGCGATGGAGAAGATGGATCCCACCCTGGAGGAGGCCAGCCGCGTATCTGGCGCTTCCCCGCTGAAAACGCTGTTTACCATTACCCTGCCCATGATGACCCCGTCTTTGATCGCGGGCGCGCTGCTGGTGTTCGTCTGCGCGGCGAGCTGCTACGGCATCCCGTCCATCATTGGCGCGCCAGGCAAGGTGCACACCGTTACCACCCGCATCATCGAATACTACGGCCTGGGCACCCAGGGCCTGAACGACGCCACGGGCATGGCCGTGTTCCTGATGATTATCGCCATTCTGGTTTTGTACATTTCGGACTTTGTAATGGCCAAGCGCCAGTACATCACCGTATCGGGCAAGTCCACGCGCCCCAATATCGTGGATTTGCGCAAGTGGCGCATTCCGCTTACGGTATTGGTGAGCCTGTTTGCCGTCATCGTCATTCTGGTGCCCTTTGCCACCATTCTTACCACCTCCTTTAAGGTGGATGTGGGTAAGAGCCTTACCGATCCCGGCAACTTCACCTTTGGGCAATGGACGCTGATTTTCTCCCGCAGCGAAACGCTGGCCTGCCTGAAAAACAGCCTGATTTACGGCGCGGTAACCGCCACGGTTGGTATCGTTATCGCCTGCGTTATGAGCTACCTGTTGCAGCGCACGCGCATTCGCGGCCGCAAGCTGCCCGATTTTATGATTACCCTTGGCAGCGGCACGCCCTCGGTGGTTATCGCCCTGGGCCTGATTATGACCATGAAGGGCGATTTTGGCGTAAACATCTACAACACCGCCTACATCATGATTGTAGCCTATCTGATCAAGTACCTGATGATGGGCATGCGCACCGTGGTATCCGCCATGTCGCAGATTCACGTATCGCTGGAGGAATGCTCGCAAATTTCCGGCGCGACCTGGACGCGCACCATGTTCAAGATCACCGGGCCGCTGATTTTCCCCTCCATTGCGGCAGGCTGGTTCCTGATTTTCATCCCCTCGTTCTACGAGCTGTCCATGACGACGCTCCTGTATTCCAACACCACCAAGACCATCGGCTTCCAGCTATATGAATACTGGACCTTCACCAGCCAGCCGCAGGCCTGCGCGATGGCGTTTGGCATCCTGTTAATCGTTGTGGCGCTGAACTTTGTGCTTAACCGCCTTACAAAGGGCGAGTTCTCCATCTGATGGGGATTGCGTAAGGAGAGAGATTGATATGGCAAGCGTAGTTATTGAGCATGTAACAAAGGCCTTTGGCAACAGCGTTGTTCTGGACGATTTTGACGCTGTGTTTGAAAACGGCGAGTTTATTACCCTGCTGGGCCCCTCGGGCTGCGGCAAAACCACGATGCTGCGCATCATCGCGGGCTTTGAAAAGCCCACCAAGGGCAGTGTGAAATTTGACGATAAGGTGGTTTCCAGCGACAAGGTATTCCTTCCGCCGGAAAAGCGCGATATCGGCATGGTATTCCAAAGCTACGCCGTATGGCCGCATATGACCGTGGCGGACAACGTGGCCTATCCCTTGACCATCAAGAAGGTGCCCAAGGCCACCATCAAGGAAAAGGTTGACCGGGTGCTGAAAATGGTGCACCTTTCGCAGTACGCCGATCGCATTCCCAGCCAGCTTTCCGGCGGTCAGCAGCAGCGCGTGGCCCTGGCGCGCGCGCTGGTGGCCGAGCCTGCCTTGCTTTTGCTGGATGAGCCGCTATCCAACCTGGACGCGAAGCTACGCGAGAGCATGCGTTTTGAAATCAAGGAAATTCAAAAGGAATGCGGCATCACCGTTGTATATGTAACGCACGATCAAACCGAGGCCATGGCCATGAGCGACCGCATCGTGGTCATCAACCGCGGCGTGATTCAGCAGATTGGCGCGCCCAGCGACATCTACAACACCCCCGTGAACCCCTTCGTGGCGGATTTTGTAGGCAAGATTGAGTTCCTTTCCGGCGAGGTAAAGGCCGGCTGTATCGAGCTGGACGGCTGCGGACAGCGGTTGCCCTACGAGGGCGCTGAAAAGGGCCGTGTGATTGTGGGCGTGCGCCCCGAGCAGGTGAAGTTTGCCAGCGGGGACGAGGGCGTGCTCAAGGGCGCGGTAAAGAGTCACTTCTACCTGGGCGATGTGAACGATTGCCGCATTGACCTTGGCGCGGGCACGGAGCTACGTGTGATTGCCGACCCCATTGAGAGCATGGGCGTAACCTCCGGCAAGCAGGTCAGTCTAAACGTGCGCAGTTTCCTGGTTTACCCCGAGCAGGAGCCCGGCCAGGACTTCCGCAAAATCCTAACCTGAGCAGGGGCTGAGCCCCTGCTCCCCCGGACTGCGGCCCCGGTGGGGGCCGCAGGGGCGCTTTGCGCCTGCTGGGTGGGGGATGGCGACACATAAGCGAATACGCCAGACGGTAAAAGGGCCGTCTGGCTTTTTTCCGCCGGGCCGCATGCGGGCGGCCCGGCTTTGCCAAGGGCTTCGCCCTTGAGCTGTGGGCTGCGGCCCCTGTGGGTACGCAGGGCGCTACGCGCCTGCTTTTCTGGGGGGCGCTTATGCGAGTTTGGGCCTGTCGCTGTTTTTCTTTCTGCGACAGGCCCTTTTCAATAGCCCTAAGTTTGTCTGAACGCAAGCAGAGAAAAGCATTGGTGGTATATGCCGGAAAAAAGATGGCAACGAAATACCATGTTCATACGTTATGTAAATGAAGGACTGAGCAAGAAAACGCGGAATCATGTTGAGGAGATCAGCATGACGGAGCCTGTTTCCTGTAAGGTGAAATTGGCTGATCAGCCAATGGTCAGTTCCTTCCTGCGTTCGAATCGTTAAGGGGGGTTATCAATGAAACGTATCATTTCTTTGCTTCTTTGCCTGTTATGCGTGATTGCAGGAATGCCGTGCGGCATGGCGGAAACGAATACGCAGCTTGCTTCTGCGACGATTGATGGCGGAAATGGCGACAGGGTGCATTTACGGGCGGAGCCCTCGACAAAGGCAACCTCGCTGGGGCTTTACTTTACCGGCACCCAAGTCCTGTGCGAATTGGACTCTACAGGCGAATGGACAAAGGTCATAATTGGTGCGGAGTCTGGTTATATGAAGTCTAAATTCCTGCGCTTGGGCAATGATCAAGGAAATGTGCGGTCAAAGCAACCTTTCGGGAATGTCGAGCCCATCAATGGAGTCAATCTGCGCAGCGCTCCTTCTTTGGAAGCACAGGTTGATAGAAAACTGGAACGCGGCAATGCTGTAACGATTCTTGGAGAAACAGCCTCGCATTGGTATTATGTTTCAGCTTCCGATTGTGTTGGATATGTATCCGCAAAATACATCAGCATAACAAATTCAGCGGAGATTTCAGATGTGCCTGATATCAATATGAATCCTGGCGATTTGAAGCTATATCAACTTGTCTTAAACAATGAATCTCAGTTCTTCAGCACATCTGATCGTACCAATCTGTATTTAGGGCAGCTCAATGGAAGCTTTGATGGTTTGCCCGTGACCTTTACACAATTCGCCGTGGTTGATTTGGATGCTGACGGCATGGCCGAGATCGTCGTCGCGCTGTCTGTCAATGGAAACGCGTATTATGGATACGAGGTTCTGGATGCGCGAGAGGGAAAGGTTTATGGATATGACCTGGTTTATCGGGCGCTGGAAGATCTAAAGGCGGATGGAACGTTCTCCTATGCCAGTGGAGTGGAGGATACGGGCTTTGGAACACTAAAATTGGGCGACAAGGAGTATAGCATTGAGCCGATTGCTTACAGCGAGCCCGCAGAGGATGGGCATGTCGATTATGTTCACAATGGCATGCCGATAACGGATGAAGCGTACCGCCAATTGTGCGATATCCAGGAAAAGAAAGCGCCCGTCACATGGTATGAGTTTACGGATGAGAACATAGAGAAGCTCTTTGGTCATCGTTATTAACTTGCAGATAATCAAAGTGGGAAACATATATAAATGAAGGGGAAACTGGGAGGGCGCAAATGAAAAAAACAATGGTTGCCGTGCTGGGACTGATGCTTTGCCTGCTGGTCGCGACCTGTTTAGGCGAGGAGCAATGGATGATGCCCGAGAGCGTATTGGCGCTGTGCGAGGCGGCGCATCCGGGCTATGCCGTCGCGGAGTATGATGGCTGGGGTGACGAAACGCGTGGACAGGTTGCACTTGTGCTCAGCCGGAATCAGCGCAACATCCTGTGCATCGCGGAGAAGGCGGAGGGCGACGCGGCTTACGCGCTCACGGTGGACAATGACCGCGCGCTGCGCGAGGGGGACGAGATTCCCAGCCTGCTTATCGACACGGGAGGGGATTCGCTGTTTTACACGTATCACGACGGCGAAACGCACATGGTGCGCTACCACAGTGTGAAGGAGAACGGCGTGTGGGGCGAGGTGGACGTCGAAACCGTGGATACGTCCTTTAACGCGTACAACGAGGAGATGTGGGGATATGTGAGCGACGGGTATCTCCGCCTCACGTACAGCCGCTGGGACAAGCAGGACAACCCGCTCCCCGGCGGATACGTTCTGCTGCCCGTGCCCGTTTCGCGGGCGTACGCGGAGGGCATGCGGCTGGCGTCGTTTGATATCAATGCGCTGACGCTCTCCTGGGGCAAGGTGAGCGGCGCCGAAGGCATGTGCGACGGGTTGATCAAGGCGGGCGACACGCTTCTGGAGTTGGATATCCAGAGGCAAAGCATCGTCATGCTTGTGCAGGAGGCCGATGCCACAAGGCGCATCCTCATCGCGGACGAGGATTACAATGTCGTGGAAACCGGTCCCGCGCCAAGCGACGCGTCGCTGGACACGTTCCACATGGGAGAAGGGGCGCTGTTCCTCGTTTCGGACGGGGGCTGCTGCTATCACAACTTCGAGCGCGGGCTGGAAGGCAAGTGGTATTTTAGAAGCGTGCAGGCGGATGAGAGCTTCGGCGTGCTCTATGACGGCGTCAAGGACTGGGAGAAGGGCGGCGGCGTGGGCGACAACGACGGCGTGATCTATGGCGTGTCGCCATGGCGCGCGGACATCACACAGCTCGACCTGCGCGCCCTGCCGCGCACGATCGACGAGGCGATTTCGCAACTTGACACGTCGCGCTACGCCTTTGTGGACAACCCCGACCCGGCGGACAGGCTGCACCTGCGCGTCAAGCCCGAGAAGGGCGCGGCCTCGCTGGGCAAGTTCTACAGTCGCACGCCGGTTTACGTCCTTGAGGAGCGCGGCGACTGGGCGCGCGTGCGCATCGGCCGGGAGGATAGGGGGCTGACCGGCTGGATGATGAAGAAATACCTTGCCTATGGCGGCGACAGGGAGGACGTGGACTGCGCGTTTCCGTCGCTGAGCGTGCGGGGGGACAGCGCGGAGCTACTCGCCGGGCCGAAGGAGGGCGCGGCATCGCGCGGCGAGGAGTCCGGCGGGTTTTACGTCATCGGCGTGCACGGGGACAACTGGACGATCGTCATGACGGAGGACGGAACCGTGGGCTATGTCCGCAGCGGCGATCTCTGGGAAGGAAACGGCTGAGCAGGGGCAGGCGCAGGGGGTCACCCCCTGCACCCTCGGACTGCGGCCCCTGTGGGGGCCGCAGGGCGCTGCTCCCCTGCGCCCCAACGGGGCGCAGTCCACAGGTCAAGGGCGAAGCCCTTGGCAAAGCCGGGCCGCCCGCATGCGGCCCGGCGGAAAAAAGCCAGACGGCCCTTTTGCCGTCTGGCGTATTCGCTTATGTGTCGCCATCCCCCACCCAGCAGGCGCAAAGCGCCCCTGCGGCCCGCAGGGCCGCAGTCCGGGGTGCAGGGGCACTGCCCCTGCCTATTCGTCGGGCCATTTTAGGGGGTAGTCTTGTAGGGCGTAGTCAAGGTTTTTGCCGTTTTGCTTGAGCGTGCGTAGAACGGCTTCTATGTTGGTGTCCTTGGTGTAGGGCGTGGGGGCGAAATCGTTGTAATCCGTGCGGCTGGAAATGCGGCAGGGACTGATTTTGATCGCCTCGCTGGTGACAACGCCGTCGCGTATGCGCATGCGGATTTGGAAGATGAAGGTAGCCATATCGTCGGGCTTTTTGTTGCCCGCAAAGCTGAAATTGCCCAGCGAATAGCAGATGTAGCGGCCGTTGTAGTACTCGATGGGGTTGATGCGGTGGCTGTGATGGCCCACCACCAGATCGGCCCCCGCGTCAATGGTGGCGCGGCCCAGGCGAACCTGGTTGTCGTTGGGCGCGTAATCCTTTTCCGCGCCCCAATGGTAGCTCACAATCACGATTTGACAGTCCTGATCGCGTAGGGCCTGGATGTCGCCGGGCACCTTTTCAATCAGCTCGTCATGCCTGCCGCCAAAGGTCTGGTAGGCCAGACTGCCGATTTTCACGCCCTTTACGGTAAGAATGGCCGGTTCATCCTCGCTGGCGTAGGGAATGCCAGCCTCGACAAGCACGCGCTTGGTTTCGGCCAGGCCCTCCTGCCCCATATCCAAAACGTGGTTGTTTTCCAGGGATACGGTATCCACGCCGCCGTCTGGCAGCATGCTCGCATAGCTGGGATCGGCCCGGAAAAGGAAATCGTTGTTCCTTTTGTCCGGGTTGCGGCCCGCGGTGGTAAGCGTGCCCTCAAAATTGACCATGGTGAGGTCGTCCGCGTGCAGGAGTTCGGTTACGTTGCGGAAGGGAAAGTTGATATCCCCGTCCTGCTTTTTCAGCTCCTTCTCAAAGATGGACGTGCCGCTTGACTGCACGTTGGAGCCGATGGTCATGTCGCCGGTAAAGCTCATGGTAAGCAGGATGGAGCCGTCCGGCTGATATACCGGCAACGCCGGATCCGGCGTAGGCTCGGGCGTGACCTCCGGCTCGGGCGTGGGATCGCCGATGAGGACGTTGCCGCTCTCGTCAAAGATGGTGATGGATACCTCCTCGGTATCGCCCTCGGCAAGGGCGAGAAGGGGAAGCAGCCAAAGGCAGGCCGCCGCCATGAGGCAGCATAGCATGCGTTTGATCGTCATAAAAACCTCCTCACAGGGGAAAAACACCCCCGGCCCGGATGGGCATGCCCCGGGAAGGGCCGCCCGCTTTACGCCAGCAGCCCGTTCACGAACGCCGCCATGCGGTCCAGCGCCTCGCTAAGCTTGGCAAGGCTGGTGGCATAGCTGCACCGAATGTGCCCCTCGCCGCTTGCGCCAAAGGCAGTGCCCGGCACGGTTACAACCTTCTTTTCCCGTAGCAGCCGCTGGCAGAACTCCTCGCTGGGAAGCCCCGTTTTTTGAATGCCGGGGAACACGTAAAACGCGCCCAGCGGCTCAAAGCAGCTAAGGCCCATATCGCGGAAGCTTTTCACCATCAGCCTGCGGCGCTGGTCGTAGCTTTCGCGCATGCGGAGCACGTCGGCATAGCCGTCCTCGCGGCCCTGCCTGAGCGCCTCCACGGCGGCCACCTGGGCCTGCCTGGGCGCGCACAGGATGGTGTACTGATGAATTTTGCACATCACATCGGCAAAGGCGGCGGGGGCGCATAGGTAGCCGATTCGCCAGCCCGTCATGGCAAAGGACTTGCTGAAGCCGTTGAGCACGATGGTGCGCTCGCGCATCTCCGGCAGGGTGGCGAGGCTCACGTGGCCCTGCTCGGAATACGTAAGCTCGGAATAGATTTCGTCGCTGATGACAACCAGGTCGTGCTTTACAAACACGCCGCGCAGGCGCTGGAGCATCTCCCGCCCGATGACCGCGCCGGTGGGGTTGTTGGGATAGGGCATGATGACCACGCGGCTGCGGGGGGTAATGGCGGATTCGATAGCCTCGGGGGTAAGCACGAAGCTGTTTTGCTCGCTGGTGGGCACAGGCACGGGCTTGCCGCCCGCGAAGATGACGCCGGGCGCGTAGCTTACATAGCTTGGCTCGGGAATGAGCACCTCGTCGCCGGGGCTGATCAGCGCCCGAAGCGATAGGTCAATGCCCTCGCTGGCGCCAACCGTGACCAAAATTTCCTTCGCCGGGTCGTAGGAGAGGCGGTAGCGATCCTGTAAGTAGCGGGCGATTTCCTCGCGCAGGGAAAGCAGGCCCCAGTTGCTGGTATAGGCCGTTTCGCCGTCCAGCAGGCTGTTGATGGCCGCGTTGCGGATGTGGTAGGGCGTTACAAAGTCCGGCTCGCCCACGCCAAGGGAGATAGCGCCGGGCATGGTGGCCGCCACATCGAAGAACTTGCGGATGCCGCTTTTGGGCACCGCCACAATGTCCGGGTTCATGTGCTCGTAGGGATCGAAGCTCACGCCGTCACCACCAGCCTCTTATCGTCGTTTTTGCCTTCAAAAACAACGCCGTCGCTTTTGTAACGCTTCAACACGAAGTGCGTGGCCGTGCCGGTAACGGTTTCCAGGGTGCTTAGCTTGGCGCTCACAAAAAACGCCAGCTCCTTGAGCGTGTGCGCCTCCACCAGCAAAAGCAGGTCGTAAGCGCCGCTCATGAGGTATACGCTCTTTACCTCGTCAAAGCGGTAGATGCGCTCGGCAATCGCGTCAAAGCCCTGATCGCGCTGCGGGGTTACGCGCACCTCCACCATGGCCTCCACGCGCTCGCGGTCGGTCTTGTCCCAGTTGATCACCGGGGAATAGCGCAGGATTACGCCGCGCTTTTCCATATCGTCAATCACCTCGGCCACGGCCTCCACGCTCGCGCCGGTCATCACAGCAAGCTTTTCCAGCGGCAGGCGGCAATCCTCCTGAAGCAGGTGCAGCAATTCCATCTGTAGGTTCTGCATAGGCGTTCCCTCCTTAATAGCATTTCCTTTTTTAGAATAGACCCACGATTTCGCCGCCCTCGTCCACGTCGATGGATAGAGCGGCGGGAACCTTGGGCAGGCCGGGCATGGCGATGATGCTGCCCGCAAACGCGACCACAAAGCCCGCGCCCGCGCTAAGCCGCGCGGAACGGATGGTAAGGGTGTAGCCCTCGGGCGCGCCCAACAGGGCGGGGTTGTCGCTCATGGAATACTGGGTTTTGGCGATGCACACGGGGCAGGCGGCATAGCCCTCCAGCTCTAGCTGATCCAAATCCTTGAGGGCCTGGGGCGCGAAGGTCACGTCCGCCGCGTGGTAAACGCGCTGGGCAACCGCGCGAATCTTATCGCGCAGCGGAGCCTCGTCGGGATAGGTGAAATGCGGCACGGCCTCGGGGTTTTGATCCGCCGTGGCGCACACGAGCGCGGCAAGCTCCGTCGCGCCCCTGCCGCCCTCGGCCCAGCCGTTGCAGGGGGCTGAGGGCACGCCGGCCTCGCTTAGCATATCGCTTACCAGCTTCAGCTCCTGGGGCGTATCGGTGGCAAAGCGGTTGAGCGCCACCACAA
This sequence comes from Clostridiales bacterium, assembly GCA_022769795.1. GTDB lineage: Bacteria > Bacillota > Clostridia > Christensenellales > Aristaeellaceae > Limiplasma. Next base: position 1,360 of record JALEIQ010000267.1, on the reverse strand, counting down.
CGGGGGTTTGCCACACGGTTTTTATATTGTGAATGTGGCTCATAAGGTTGCTCATGCCCGCGCGCAGAGCCTGCTCGTTGGGTTCGCCGTAGGTTCCCTTCTGAGCGCCGCCGTGGTGCTTGAGCGCGCGCACGGTGGCTACCAGCACAATCACATTGGGCCAGAGGCCGTTCATGCGGCACTTGATATCCAAAAACTTTTCCGCGCCCAAATCCGCGCCGAAGCCCGCCTCGGTTACGGTGTAATCGCTCATGCGCATGGCCAGACGGGTGGCGGACACGCTGTTGCAGCCGTGCGCGATGTTGGCAAACGGGCCGCCGTGCATGAGGCAGGGGGTGTGGCCGATGGTTTGGATGAGGTTGGGGCTAAACGCGTCGCGCAAAAGGGCGGTCATCGCGCCCGCAGCGCCCACCTGTGCCGCGGTTACGGGCTCGCCCGCATAGGTGCGCGCCACCACGATGCGCCCCAGCCGCGCCTTCAAATCCTTGAGATCGGAGGCCAGGCAGAAGGTGGCCATAACCTCGCTTGCGGCGGTGATGTCAAAGCCGTCCTCGCGGGGCGTGCCGTTTTGCGTGCCGCCGATGCCCTGCACAATCTGCCTGAGCTGGCGGTCGTTCACATCCAGGCAATGGCGGAAGCAAACCCTGCGCGGGTCGATGCCAAGCTGGTTGCCCTGCTGGATGTGGTTATCGATCATGGCGCATAGCAGGTTGTTGGCGGCGGTAATGGCGTGCAAATCGCCCGTAAAGTGCAGGTTGATGGATTCCATGGGCACAACCTGGGCGTAGCCGCCGCCCGTTGCGCCGCCCTTCATGCCAAACACCGGGCCCAGGGAGGGCTCGCGCAGGGCGAGCATGGCGTTTTTGCCAATCTCGCGCATGCCGTCCGCCAGGGCTACGGATACGGTGGTTTTGCCCTCGCCCGCGGGGGTGGGGTTGATAGCCGTTACCAGCACCAGCTTTGCCCTAAGCGGCATATTTGCGTAGGCGCGCTGGTCAATCTTGGCCACATACCGGCCATAGGGGGATACGCTTTCGGGTATGAACCCGGCTTTCTGTGCGATGTTCATAATGGGTTCGAGGGTTGCGCCGCGCGCAATCTCCAGATCAGTTGCCATTAGGAATCACTCACCTTTCCTGAGAAAAGAAGGTTCAATAGCAAATAGACCTACTTTTAGGAATAGTAGGCTTGTTCAGTATACCCGAAAAAGACGGGGGTTGCAAGGGGCGGGGTGGAGGATTAAAATTCGCGGGGTGCAGGGGGTTCAACCCCCAGCCGGGGCATGGGGCGGATCCCCAAAACCCTCGCGCCCCATCGCCGCCCAATCGAGCACCGCGCCCCCCCAAGGCTGGCGCACCGG
>JALEIQ010000265.1 GCA_022769795.1 Clostridiales bacterium | reverse complement strand
TCAGCCCCCTGCCGGGGTTTGGGGCAGCGCCCCAAAGCCTTATGCCGCAGCGTTTTCAAGTAAGAGATGGGCCCATTGCAAAGAGTCAGCCACAAAAACAACGAGGGAAAGGAGCCCAAAGGCTTCCCAACCCTCGTTGCTTGCTTCATCAGGTAGCGGAGTGCGCGATTGGCGTCGGCCTCTGTCGGAGAATTATCACGCATAATGGGAAAATGCGTTTCGCCTCAACTCGGTTCTCGGATTTAGCGGAGAGGGCCTGACAGAAGAGGGAAAAAGCATCTTTACGGAGCATCCATTTTATGGTATGCTCTATGCAGGAATCTGGCTGATGAACTGGGCGTGATCTGGTGAAGGAAACGACATGAAGGAGGACTTTGGTATGAAGAGAAAATGGATTTCGTTGATTTGTCTGCTGGCGATTCTGTGCATGCTGCCGCTGGAAGGTTTGGCAGTGAGCTTCGGCGATGTGGTGCGCATCTCCAACAAAGTTGCCGTGAATGTACGCAAGGGCCCCGGCACAGGCTATGGCTTACTGGGCGAGGCACAGCCCACGAACCTGTACGTGTATCTGGGTGAGGAGGACGGCTGGTACTGCATTTTGTATCGGGGGAAGGAAGGCTATGTGGCCGCCAACCGTGTGACCATCGAAACCGGCCTTGTACCCGATGAATACGGCTCGGGCGATAGTGTGTATGCCATAGTGCGAGTAACCCACGGCAATAAGCTGAACGTGCGCAGCGGCCCCGGCAAGAAGTACAAATCCCTTGGTCAGGTGTCGCCGGGCAGCACCTGGGACTATGCGGGTATGGACGACGGATGGAATATCATCTACCTGCCCGATGGGCAGTTGGGCTATATTGCCGCCAACCGGACGGAGGTGGAAGTGGTGGAGGTCATTAGAGATTAGCGGCGCTGCCACATCTTTACAGAGACGTTGAGAGTATTGCAACGGCGGTGCCGGCTTGCTGCAAGCAATTTGGAAGTACCAACACGCGCGCACACGGAATACCGGCGCTCCGGAACGCCGCCTGCTTTCGCAGAGCACCCCTCCCCTCTACAAAAGCAGTTCGTCCAGCTTTTGCGCAAAGTCCTCCGCTGTGATTTGTCCCACGAAGAACCGCATCATCAGCTTTTCCTTCGCGGAAAGGGCTTTCCCGTCGCGCGCCTCGTTAAAGGAGAGCGGATAGGCCACAAACGCGCCGTCATAGCCGCGGTAATCCGCAAGCCAGCCTTCGTCCACATGGCCGGTGCGCCCGTTTTCATACGGATAATCTCCGGGGGCAAAATCCGTGTACAGGATATGGTCATGCTGCCAATGCTGGTTTTGTAATAGCTGCTCAAGCAAAAGGAGCGCCTCCTCAAACAGGGGGCTTCCCTGCCTGATGAAGGCCACCTTCACACGCAGCCAGGAAAGCTTGGGCTGATCGCTGGTAATGCGCAGCGGCACGGTATGGGACATGCCGTAGGGACGGCCTTTGTTGGCGTGCTCGCCCCCGGAAATATCGCTCTGGAACAGTTGGAGCATGGAGTTGCGCTTGCTTTGGCGCGGCTCAGCCTGGTATAGCGCCTGGCCGGTTTCGCGGGAGCGCCGGGCCAGCTCGATAAACTCCGGCGTGTTGAAGGTGACGGCTTCGCCCGCGTAGCGCTGCTGCATTTCATGGCTGAGCAGCAGCAATTCCGTGAGCCAGTACATATAGTCGTACTGTTCCTTCCCGGTGTGCCAGCGCAGCAGACGGCTGGCGCATACGCCCTTGGCGGGGTTCCTGGCCCATGCGTCCAGGAAATCCAGCAGCTCCGTGTAGCTCTGGGGAACGTCCTCCTGCGTGAGCCCGGCGGCGTCCCACGCGTCCTGATACCAGTAGAAGGGGGAAACCGACGCGCCCGTTGGAAGGGCCAGAATTTGCCCGTCCTCTGTGGTTACGAGCGCCTGAATCCAGGGAGCCATGCGGGACACGGCCTGCGCAATCGTCGGGCTGGACGAAAGATCCGCCGTCAGGCCCGCATCGATGCAACGGTTTAGATCGTCATTCCACAGGTTCAGGATAAGCGCGTCCGGCTGTGTTTGCTCAATCTGTTTGAGCAGATCGTCAAAGGGATCAAAGGCTATGTTCGTATGCTCCAGCTCGGGATGCTCGCGCCAGAAGGCCTTGTTCACATCGTTTGAAGTGAAATCCCATAGGCGCAGGACGGATTTTGTTTCGGCGGACGCACAGCCAGAAAACAGAAGAATGAACGCCAGAAGCCCTATGAAAATGCGTTTTCCTTTCACAGGAGTTCTCCTTTCCAAAGAAGCGCCGCCATCCTTCAAAATGGCGGCGCTTCGAGTTCTTATTTGTCAAGCGTTAGCTCAAGCGTTTCGCCGGAAAGCTCCATGGACATTCGCTCGGGAATGGCGTCCACGGAGAACATCTGTGTGTAAACCACCGTGGGCAGGTTTTCCACATCAACGTCCGCGCTCAGGCTCACGCCAAGCGGGAAGGGAACGCCCTCCGCGTCCAGCCATTCGGGCAGATTGTGAAGGGATTCATCGTCCTTGGTTACGCCCTCGGGAGCCGTGAAGGTGCTGGTGAGGTACAGCCCGGCAGGACTCAACTCGGCCTTTACATTTTCCAGACGATAGCCGCCTGCCACAAAGCGGCCGCCTATTTCGTAGGTATGCTCCGCGATAGGCTTCGCCACATCGAGGCGGATGGCCTCGCGGTTGCTTAGTATGTTCGTTTCCGTTTCGTTTTCCACGTCGATTTCCGCCACGCGCAGATACATCTGCATATCGATCGTATCGGAGGCTGGCTTGCCCTTTAGGAAGGGCATGCTGAAGTAGATCGCGTGCCCCTCCTCGTTCCAGAGGGTGTCCTCCATCGCGGTTCCGCCGTCGAGCTCGGCGGGCAGCTCAAGAATGGCGCGCACGTTATACAGCTTGCGGTTCAGCGCCTTTGCCGCCTCAATCCATGTGAGATCGGGTTCCACGCCCAGGCGCTCGGCCATCTGATCGCCGTTTTCCCCAATGGCGCCAATCGGGTCAAAGGGCTCGGAGCAAACCAGGGCGTCGCTGTCATCGGTGATGGAGATTTCCGTGGAGGACATTGTAAGGTGCCCGTCGCAGAAAAGCTCCTGAGTGATAAAGGTCGCGGGGCCAAGGGTGAAGGTGTGCCGATTGCTTTCCTCGCTCATGATGCTGCGCGCGGGATCCGGCACGAAGGTTCCATATTGCTGGCCAAAGTAATCCGGCCATCCCAGCAGCTTCCCGGCGGCCACGGCCACGGCCATGGTAGCCGCGATAATGGCGGCGGCGATCAGTACAACGCGAAAAGATGTCTTTTTCACAGGTTCGTCCTCCCTAACAGAGCGGGCGGCCCGCATAAGCGCCTGGTGGCAACTTTCCGGTTCCTGTGGAAGCGCGTTTCTCAAATTCAAGTGCTCCATATCAAGCTTCATGCTCGCCCAACTCCTTTCTTAGCTCTCCTTTTGCGCGGCGGATGCGCCCGCGCACCGTTGTGAGCGGGATGCGCAAGGTTTGAGCAATTTCCTCATAGCTCATGCCTTCCGAATAGAACAGCACCAGAGGCAGCCGCAGCTTTTCCGGAAGCGAGCGCAATACCATAGCCATTGTAAGGTCGGGCGGCGGAACGGAGGGCTCGGGAATTTCGTCAAATAAAACGATGCGCCTGCGCTTTCTTTGCGTGTCATAACACGTGTTGATTAGGATACGCGTTATCCAGGTACGGAAGTATTTGTCCTCCCGCAGCGAGGAGCGTTTTTCCCATGCCTTGAGCGCGGTATCCTGAAGCGCGTCCTCGCAGGCGTCCTCATTTCTAAGAATCGTATAGGCCACGCGATACAGCAAACCGCTGTGGGCTTCGATTTCCCGTATGAAAAACTCCTTGTCCATTCGCTCACCCCTTTGTAACGTTACACCCTTTAGACGGCTCAGGAAGGGAAATGCGCATGCGAAAGAAAAATTTTTTTGGCTTTTAAAACGGAAAGGGGCGGGAAGCCGTTTTTGGGCTTTCCCGCCATCCTTCCAATAGACCAGGGCTCTTGTTTCGTCTTTTGCGGAAGCGCCCAGTCATGCAGGAGGGCGGATGCGCTTTCATCGTAATCAAATAGAAGCGTAGAAAAACGCGAGGACTGTTTTCAGCCCTCCGGGGTGAAGCCCCGCCACAGCGAGGCGGAGGGCACGGCGTTGAGCTCCAGGGGCGCCAGCGCGCCCTTGCGCATGCGGTAATAGGCGGCAGAGCCGATCATGGCGGCGTTATCGGTGCAAAGCCACAATTCCGGCATGCAGAGGCGGAAATGATGCTTTTGCGAGAGCGCGGCCATCTGTGCGCGCAGGCGGCGGTTTGCGCTCACGCCCCCGGCAAGGCACAGGGTATGAAGCCCGCTTTCCGAAAGGGCCAGCATGGTGCGCTCGCACAGCGTGTCCGCCACGGCGCGCTCAAAGGAGGCGGCAAGATCGGCCCTGGGCAGGGGCTCGCCCCGCTGCTCCATTTTGTGGCAGGCGTTCAGGAAGGCCGTTTTCAGGCCGGAAAAGCTGAAATCATACCGCCCGTCGGGATGGGGATGGGGCAGCGCGAGATAGGTATCGTCGCCGCCCTCGGCCAGCTTGCTCAGCAGCGGGCCGCCGGGATAATTGAGCCCCAGCACGCGCGCCGCCTTGTCAAAGGCCTCGCCCGCCGCGTCGTCCACGGTTTGCCCCAGCAGGGTGTAATCGCCGTAATCATTGACGCGCACCAGATGGCTGTGCCCGCCGCTTACCACCAGGCACAGGAAGGGCGGCTCCAGATCCTGCGTGGTAAGGAAATTGGCGCTCACATGGCCCTCTATGTGGTTGACGGGAATCAGGGGCAGGCGGGTGGTGAAGCTCAAGCCCTTCATGCAGTTCACGCCGGTGAGCAGCGCGCCCACCAGGCCGGGCCCGTAGGTGACGGCCAGCGCGTCGATATCCGCAAGGCCCATGCCCGCCTCGCGCAAAACCTGGTCGATCATGCGGTCGCACGCATCCATGTGCGCGCGGCTGGCGATTTCCGGCACCACGCCGCCATAGAGGGCGTGGGTGTCCACCTGCGAAAAAATAACGCTGCCAAGGATTTTGCGGCCGTTTTCAATAATGGCGGCGGCGGTTTCATCGCAGCTGGATTCCATGGCCAGAATGCGAACGGAAGCCTTGCTTTGTAAGGCTTCCATTTTTTTGAGCATTTCCTGTTGGGTATTCATATCATCGGTCCTTTGTGGAAATGTGCGCAAGCGCATACAGGCAAAACGCCACAAGCGCCAGGTGAAGGCCCGTGGCCAGCGCCACCGGCCCCGCGTAGGAAAAGAACAGCTCAAGCGGGAATAGCTGCATCACCGGCTCGCCCGCGGGAACAATGCCGCCGGGAATCAAAAGGCGGTGCAGAACCATCCACAGCGAATCAAAATCCGCAAGGGCCCATAGAAGCGCCGCCGCTATCAGACCCATGGCCAACAGCATACCGGCAGCGCAGCCCCGGCGGGACAGGCCGCCCAGCCGCCAGACAAAGGCAAGCAGCATTGCCGCCAGCACGCCGCCCACGGCGAAAACCCACGGCGCCGCCGCAACCCAGCCGCGTACCTCCCGCATGTGCTCGGAAAACGCCTCGGGCACGGCAAAGGAAAGCGACGGCTCCCATGCGGGCTTTTCCCCGCGAAGATAGGCCATGGTTTCCCGGGCGAAGGCGCGAAGCTGCGCTTCATCGGCCTGCACGGCCTCGCGGTTTACGGTGGAAAGCAGCGCGCGCTCAAACAGGCCGGTTTGCGTGGCGGGGCCAAGCACCGCGCCCAGGATGGCGAGCGCCGAAAGCACAAAGGCCGCCCCAAGGCATAGCCCAAACCGCAGCCCGGCCATTACTGCATCTTGAGGTAGGCGGTAATGAAGCCGTCCAGGTTGCCGTCCATCACGTCGTCCACGTTGCCGCTTTCAAAGCCGGTGCGGTGGTCCTTCACCATGGTGTAGGGCTGGAACACGTAGGAGCGGATTTGGCTGCCCCATTCGATCTTCTTCATTTCGCCCTTGATATCGGCCATCTGCTCTTCCTTCTCGCGCTCGCGCAGCTCAAGCAGGCGGCTTTTCAAAATGCGCAGGCAGACCTCGCGGTTCTGCACCTGGCTGCGCTCGTTTTGGCACTGGGCCACAATGCCGGTGGGAATATGGGTCATGCGCACGGCGCTGTCCGTGCGGTTAACGTGCTGGCCGCCCGCGCCGCCTGCGCGGTAGGTATCGATGCGCACTTCCTCCATGTTGACCTCAAAGGCCTGGTCGTCCTCCAAAATGGGGGATACGTCCAGGGAGCTGAAGGAGGTATGGCGGCGCGCGTTTGCGTCGAAGGGCGAGATGCGCACCAGGCGGTGCACGCCCTTTTCGCTGCGCAGGAAGCCGTAGGCGTTTTCACCCTCCACCTGGAAGGTAACGCTTTTCACGCCCGCCTCGTCGCCGTCCAGAAGGTCGTTGACGGTCACCTTGAAGCCGTGGCGCTCGCAATAACGGGTGTACATGCGGTAGAGCATCTGCGTCCAGTCCTGCGCCTCAGTGCCGCCCGCACCCGCGTGCAGCGAGAGCACGGCGTTGCAGCTATCATAATCGCCCCGCATAAGGGTTTCCAGCTCCAGCTCGTCCGCGTCCTTGGCCAGGGTTTCCAGCTCCTGCTCGCATTCGGAGGCGATATCCTCATCCTCATCCTCGGCAAGCAGCATGAGCATGGCCTCCACGTCGTCCGCGCGCGTTTCCAGGCGCTTGACGTGGTTCAGCTTGCCCTCAATCTGGCTTACCTTGCGGTTTACGGCGGTGGAGCGCTCCAGGTTGTTCCAGAACTCAGGGGCGTTCATTTCCTCCTTGAGCTCGGTCAGCTCCTCCCTAAGAAGCGGCAGCTTGAGCGCGTCCGCGGCCTTGGCGACCGTGTCGCGCAGACGGGCAAGATCCTGTTTCATCCGTTCCTGATCGATCATATTTTCACAACCCTCTCTTGATATCTTTCCACATATGCGGCTTGACGCGCAGCCGCTTAAACCGCGAGCGCTTCCTCCGGGGAAACGCTTACGCGAAGCCCCTCCATTGCGCCGCCCTGCTCAATGGCGCGCAGCAGCTCAAGCGTTTGCTGTGTGGGGGAACCGTCGTCCTGCGTATACCCGGCGCAGGCCAGCCCGTCCAGAAACAAATCCAGCGCCGTACCCTGCGCGGGCTGCCGCTCATCCCACAGCGGCATAGGGGATTGCGCAATCTGCGCGCAGCCGCCGTCCTGCCGCGTGAGCGTCAGTTGAAACGCGCCCTTCGCCTGCCGCAGCTCCCGCCAGAAGGCAAGGCCGTCGCCGCCCAGATAGCACACGAGCGAAAACTCATATTCGCCGTCGTACTCCTCCCATTGGGAAATGCGGCTGTCGTTTGGCTCAAAGCACATTTCATACGTTCCGCCGCCCGTGCAAAAGCGCAGCCCGGCCAGCTCCAGCGGCGCGGAGCATACGCCTTGGGCCATCAGCATCGGAACACCTATGTTCCCCCAGCCGCCCAGCGCAAAGTCCAGCCGCAGACTAAGCTGCGCGCCGCCGTCGAAGGCGGCCTCATAATCGTACTCGTCAAAGTCCGACTGGTAGCTCCATTCCGAAAACGGGCTGCCCTCGTATAACGTTACATACCCCGCGTCCGTGTGATCGTCTGTGACATAGGCTTCCAGCGCGCCGGGGTCAAACAGGGCGGCGCATGCGCTTTGGGGCGCAAGGAAGGCCAGCAGGATTACCAACCCGGTCAGCCGCCGCATGGGTACCTCCTATTTGACGTTCCACTGGGTAAAGAACAGATCGCGGTCGGAAACGGTTTCCTCGCTGCCGTCGGCATAGTTCACCTTTCGGATGGCGGTATACACAACGGTCGCTTCCTTGCCGTAGCCCTCCAGCATCGTTTTGGGCAGCATTTTCTTTTTCCCGGCGCGAATGGTTTCTTCAATCGTCATTTCGTTATAGAACTCGCCGGTTTCGCTGCTGCACAGCGTTTCGCCGTCCTTCTCGGTGCAGTAATACACAAAGGTGACGGAGCTGACCGCGCGTTTTTTATCGGTATTGCGCAGCTCAATCTTGAGCCACGGGACGGACTTTACACGGCCCCAATCGCCGGTATTGGTATATTCCACGCCTAGGTGAGGCTCCCACAGGACGCCCTCAATGGCCTTGATGCTCTTGGAGGTCTTGGGAAGGCCCTTTTTGCCCTCGGGCAGCCACAGCTTTTCGTTCACGGGATAGACCTGGGTGGCGGCCACCATGACGCCCTGCTCCGCCGACTCTTTCAGGATCAGGCCGATGCCGTCCTGAATGGAGCCGCTTTCGTCAACCAGATCGGAGTACAGAAGGCCCTCATAGAACACGCGGTAGCCGCCTTCCTCATCTTCAACGGCGGGCTGGGTGATCTCAAAGCAAAGCTTTTTCGCGTCGTACACGCGAAGGGAGAAGGCGAAGTTAGCGGCGTACAGATCGTTCATCAGGGCGAAACCGGGCGTGCCCAGCGTGAGAATCAGGTCAAAGTCGTATTCATCGCCGTCTTTTTCCAGGGTGATATGATCCTTGAGGCGCTTGCAATCCATCCAGTAGATGCGATCGCCCACCAGGATTTCCACCAGCTTGACGGAGAACTTCTGATCCGAGTGGCCGTCCAGGTACAGGAAGGGAATGGCAAACTCATCCCTGCAGCCGGCCAACAGGAAGGACAGATCCGCATACCCCTTCACAGCGTCCTTTTCAAACTCGTACTGCATGGAGCTGTCGTAGGTCATGTACTGCCATTCTTCAAAGACGCCGGGATCATCCGCCGAAAACATGGTAAGGTCAAAGGCGGGCGAGTCCTCCGTGATGGCGTATTCGTACAGGCTCTCCACGCTGAAACAGCCCTCAAGCGGTTCGGCCGAAGCGCTTGCCGTTAAGCAGCAAAGAAGCAGCAACGCAAGGAGCATAGATATCCGCTTTTTCATCTTCATTCCCCTTCCTGTCGTTTTCAAGAGTCCGATCCGAAGGGCCGGGCCAGCCTGGTGAACGCTTGCCCGGTCCTGGAAAAGTCAGCTTTTTCCCGCGCCGCAGCAGTGCTTGTACTTTTTGCCGCTGCCGCAGGGACAGGGCTGGTTGCGCCCCGGCGCGCCCGGGACGGATTTGTTGGTGGGCGCGCCGCCCTTCTTGGCTTGGCCGTTGGTGTTTTCCTCGCCCTGCAGGGCGGCCTTGGTATCGGCCAGGTTTACGGCGCGGCGGCGCTCGGGCAGGCGTTCAATGCGGCTTTGGTACAGGCGGCGCACCGT
>JALEIQ010000205.1 GCA_022769795.1 Clostridiales bacterium | reverse complement strand
ACGGTGGTTGTTCTCCCCCACCACTCGGTCGTAGTCGTAATCGTGGCCTCACGGACTTTTACGAACTTCTCATTCAAATATACGCCAACAATGGCCTTACCCTCTACTTTTTGTATATCCTTAGGATAGACCGTTGTATCTTTTTTAATGTTTGTGTAGTTGGCTGCATCCCAATAATCGCCTTGCGGCGGCTCTGCATTCTTCCCGCTTTCAACAAGCTGGGCGCCCACAACGCTTCCGTCCGGCTTGACAAAATTCACGACATAATAAGTCTTGCCGCCTTCTTCCACAGACAGCGTGCTCAAACGCCACTCGTTCGCGGCCTCGGCCAGCACGTTCGTTGGCATCATCTGCATCACCATCAAAACGGTGAGGAACCATGCTACAAGCCTTTTTCCCTTTATCATTGCGCTTCCTCCTTGAATCATTGCGGGCGTTTCATTTGAATCCGACGCTGCCCAGCCGTGAAGGTTCGCGGCTGGGCTTATGGGGTTTAGCGTTTTTTATCGATAATATACGGCAACTCTCCAGCTATAGGCCAGCGTTTCCACGCTTGCCTCAAAGGAAAGGGTTTCGCCGTTCGCGCCGGGAACGTCCTCAAAGCCGTTGCCCTTGTCGCACTGCCATTGCAGCATGGTTTCGTAGCCTTCCGCGCCCTCCACCTTAGCGGTGAGCACCACGGTTTCGCCAGGGTTCATCACGGGGCGGCGAGTGGAACTGATGGTCGCGCGGATGTCGGGGGCCTGCGGCTCGGCCTCGGGCTCGGTAATCTCCTCGGTTTCAGCGCCTTCCTCAGGCTCGGTGGTTTCCTCGGTTTCGTCGTCTTCCGCAGGCTCGGTGGTTTCCTCGGTTTCGTCGCTTTCCGCAGGCTCGGTGGTTTCTTCGGGCTTCGCGCTCACGCGGAGGGTATTGTGAACGGTCAGCGTATCCTGATCAATTTTCATATTGTAATTCGCCGGGCAAACCGCTTCCAGAGAGTAGGAGCAATCCGGCATGCCGGTGAAGGTGTGCGTCCAGGCGATCTCGCTGTCGCGGGTGAGCTGAGCGCTGTACACGCCGCCGTCGGAGCCGTACAGGGTGATATTCACGCCGCTGGGGCGCAGGCCCTGCTCGTTGCCGTTATCGTTCCAGGCCACGCCTACCGTCACATCCACGGTGACCACTTCCGGCTCTACCGGGGTTTCGCTCTCGGCGGGAATTTCGGTTTCGGCGGGGATTTCGTTCTCAACGGGGGTCTCGCTCTCGGCGGGGGTTTCGGTTTCAACAGGGGTTTCGCTCTCGGCGGGGATTTCGTTCTCAACGGGAGTCTCGCTCTCGGCGGGGGTTTCAGTTACAACGGGGGTTTCCGTTTCGGCGGGGGGCTCGCTCACAACGGGCGCGGTCTCCTCAACGGGCGCGGGCTGCTCAACCGGAGCGAGTTCCTCGACCGGCGCGGGGGCGGGCTCCTCAACCGGCGCGGGCGCAGGTTCCTCGACCGGCGCGGGCGCGGGCTCAGCCGCGGCCTCGGTCACAACAACCGCCTCGGCGCTCGCTTCCGCAGGTTCTTCGGCAAACGCCGCCGCAGAAACGCCTACCAACATCGTGGCAGCCAGCAGCATCGCCATCAACCTCTTGATCTTCATCATGGAATACCCTCCTTTATTGGCACTATCCCCCACAGGGCTGTTCCTTATCCTTCAGTTTACGGTATTATTATACCAGCCATGCGTTACGTTATCGGTTACATATTTCAAAATTCTAAAATAATTTTATGTCACTTTTGGTGTTGGAACTGGGTATGTAACCGTGCCTGTCCAGAATTGTATTTTTTGGGCAGCGTATTTTTTTCCAAAAAACGGTGATATGAACTAGGGAATCCGACGTTACTATCGCACGGATTCCCTTGAAATATAACGGTTTTACTCGTTTTCCTTCTTCTTCCTGTCCGCCGATAGCGGGGCGATGCGGTAGTTGAACAGAACGTTGGAGTTTGGATATTTGCGATAAAATAAAAATTTCATCCTTTCCATTACGGTATCGCCGGTTGTGTAATTCACGGTGGGCAGCAGCACGGCGATCATCGTAGGCGAGAAGTGTGTAACCGCGTCGCCCCTGCGCAGGTTACCTTTCAGGATATCCACAAGGCCCTGCATAATTCTGGCCTGCTTCACGCTTTCCATGGGCTGGCCGTTGATTTTGCTGACCATCACAATTGCCAGGAAGATTGTGGAGCCCAGGCGCTCGATATTGCGCATCTGGATGTTGAAAATCTCCTTGAACACCGGGTATTCGCACACAAACGCGCCGTGCTCGCCGGTATCCTCCCGAAGCTCGTTGCAGATGGATTCCAGGTTGAATTCAAGGTTTTTATCCGCCGCGACAATCTCCTTGTAAAACTGCATCAGCTCCTTGCTTGGCTCCACGTTCAGGTAATGGTGGTACAGGTGCACTACCTCGTCGTACTGCGCCTTGGCCAGGCCGGTATGGTTACCTCTCAGCAAAGCGCTCATGAGCTGGATGTGAATTTTCTCGTCAAACGGGTCAATCTCCAGCGCCTTGCGGCATACGATGATGATTTCCGCATCGTCCCCGTTCTTTTTCAGCAGCTCCACGTAGCTTAACACCGCGGCCACGTACTGGTTATGCAGCGTTGTGGCCTGCGGAACCGCCCATTCGTTCAGCTCGCTGTTTTTCAGCAGGTCGCCCGCGTACAGCTTCATCATTTTCTGATACAGCGCGTGCTGGACTTCCTCGTCCGGCTTATCCTTGGCAAGTTGGGAAAGCACGCCTTCCAGCTCGTACACGTCCACGGTCATGCCCGGCAGGCATTCCCAATGGTACGCCCCGCGATCCGACACGATGCAGCTGCCCATGTCCTCGGAAACCTGGTTGAGCAGCGTGCGCATGCGGCTAATCAGGGTTTTGAGCGCGTTTTCCGGGTTGGAAACCCGCTCGTCCGGCCAGAAGGTGGCTAGCAGCCTTTGATTGGAAACCGGCTGTTCCCGGTTCATAATCAGG
>JALEIQ010000192.1 GCA_022769795.1 Clostridiales bacterium | reverse complement strand
AAAACTCCTTTCTATCCGTGGCAATCGGGACTTATGACTATGGTGTGCGTAAAGTAAAGAGTGTCACTTTTGCCGGTTGGGTTCAACCGGCATATTTTTTTGTCAAGGTGCCACGGAATTTTCTTTTTCGGACAGCCTGTTCTCGGCTTCCGTCACTATCCCGAAGAGGTCGCCCATAGATACTTTGGTGCGTCCCTCATCGTAGATATGTAAAATTCCGTCTAAAAAACGCTTCATATCTTCGATAGGTATTTCCATTTCTTTGCGGTAGACCCGTTCTTCGATTGCGCCCACCTCAATCGCATACCGCATAATCGACTGCTTTAAGCCCTCGTCCTCCGCCACACGGTCAACCTCCGCCATAGCGTCGGCAAAGTAGTGGCACAGCACCGAATACAGGTCAATCATCTTGCCGAGAAAGGTGGTAAGAAGCTGCTGGTGCGGCTCGCCGCTGACCGTAGAGGAAACTGTATCAAGATACTTTTTGATATGCTCCTCAATGTCCTTTTGGCAGAGCGTGCGGGCATCATATTCCTTTTCCTCGGAAAGCCCTGTCAGCCATTCGGGAGTGGTAAGCAGCGCCTCGGCAAGACCGTTGATGATCATAGTACGTTTCGGGTCAACACCGTCTGCCTCATACCGCTGAATGGTGGATTTGTTTACGCCGATCCGCCTTCCAAGCTCCGGCATGGTAAGGTTTAGTTCTGTTCGGCGCTCTTTTACCCGTTCGCCGACCTGTTTTGCGGTGAACTCAATTTCTTTTTTCAAGGTTTTCACCTCCTGACGAGTATGATTATAGCACACTAAAACGCAGATTGCAACCACAAGACGAGATAAATATTAAAAAAATTCCTGAACAGTTGCAAAATGGGTTGACACGAGATAGCAAAATAAGTATAATTAGGATTGCACAGTTGCAAAACAAGTATTTCTAAAGGAGGATGAGATAATGAACGCAGTTAAAATGGGTATGACCATCGAGGAAGCCGCCGAATGTACGGGTATCGGCAGGAACACGATGCGGAAATTGGTGGACTGGGGCAAACTGCCTGTCTTAAAGGTAGGGCGCAAAACCATTATCCGAAGGGACACGCTGGAGCGTTTTATGACGGTCAATCAGGGCAGAAACCTGCTCAGTCAGAATGATGTCCGCAAGGTCGAGTAACCGTTCTCTTAAGCCCTCGGCGTTTGAGAGCGAAATACACCCCTCGCACAAATCTGTCGATTTGTACTCAGGGTATTTCGCCCCTGCGGGGAGCTTGTGATAACGCTGACACTTCCGTTTTCAGCATTATCACAGAGAAAACCGCTGCGGCGATTTTCTCCGCTGTCCCGTCAGCACAGCCGCCGAAACAGCGGCAACCGTTTCCACGGTTGCAAAATGAGAACGGTATATTTCAAAGAAAGGTTGGATTATGGCAAGACACAGCTTCATACAGATGTCGAAGCTGCAGGGTGTCAAAGGACGAATACTGGAAATCAAACAAACCGAGATACACGACAAGGTGAGCCAATCTATCCGCAAAGGCGGCTGGCTGCCAAATCTGTTCCGCCGTATCGTGAACAAGGCAAAGGACTTTCTTCAAAACCTTATCCGTGAACACGATATACCGCCGAAGCCCACGCTCAGTATCAATATGGCAGAGTTCCGCACCATGCGAAATCTGATGATACGGGTACAGGACGAAGCGAGGGCAATCCGCAGCTTGCAGGAGGAAATTCCCAAGCTGAAAGAACAGCTTTCCGAAGCAAAGGGCATTTTCAAAGGCAAGGAGCGCAAGGCTCTTACCAGGCAGATACAGCAGACCGAAAAGGAAATATCCGAAAGGCTGGATAAGCTCCCCGATATTCTCAGGGAGGACGGTTATCCCGATGTGCAGGCATTTATGGCGACCTATCGGGAAGCGGAAGCCGTTGTGGAACAATATAACCGTGACCTTGCCGAATGGGAGCGTCAGGTGAAAGAAAAGAGCAAACCACCGAAGCCACCCGAAAGGGAGAGCGTCCGAAAGAGGCTCAGACAGTTGCAGGAACAAGGCAGACAGCAAAAGCAACGAAAGAAATCCTTTGACAGAGACAGCCGATAGGTGAAGAAAAACCGCCGCTATGGTTTTGCCCATACACGGCGGCATACATATAGAGATTAGTGTTCCTGTTTCTTTATAACGGTTACTTTCAAGTTCTCCGCTTCTATCAGCGTTTCCTGTTTGCATTTCGGACAGTAAAGGGGGAAGTTCTTCAAAATCGTATCTTTCTGTATTTGCAACCTTGTTTTACCTCCACAGACAGGGCAAATAATCCAATTTTCTTTATGCATACAAAATCCCTTTCTTTTCTGTTTTGCACTCTTTTATGTGTATAGAAACGGGATAACATTCAATCCGTATAGCCACATTGTGTAACTACAGTTTCAGATGCACAAAACATTTTTCTTTCCGCTTTCTTATATAAAATATACGCAATAATTAAGGAAATCACATCAGCGACAGGTTGAGCCCATACCAATCCCGTCATACCCATAATCACTTTCAACAGAAATACAGCAGGAATAAAGATAATGCCCTGTCTGCACACATTGATAATAAGGGAAGAAGTTGCTGCTCCCATGGCTTGGAGCGCATTGGTAAGCACATAGAATACGCCAAACAAAACACTTGTGGTAAGCAGTATCCTTGAAAATTGCACGGCATATTCAAAAGCAGTAGAATCCGTCAGAAATGCGCTGACAATCTGATTTGTAAACAAATAACAAATCCCGGTCAAAACCGCACTTAAAATAAATGCAAAGATCAGCGAAAACTTTAATACTTTTTTGAAGCGTTCCCTTAATTTTGCCCCAACGCAATATCCTAAAATTGGCTGAACGCCCTGCCCCAATCCCATACAGACCATTCCTGTGATTATGACAACTTTCATTGCTACACCCATAGCAGCAATCGCCATGTCTCCATACTCCGCCATTTGGCTGTTAACGATGATTTGAGAAACACTCATCAGCACCGAACCGAGAGCCGCCGGAATACCGACTGCGAGGACTGAACTTGCCACCTTGTCTTTAATTGCAAAATCCTTAATACTGATACTGAGCGATGATTTTCCACGAAGAAAATATAGAATGTAATATCCTGCGCCGACTACATTTCCTATTACGGTTGCAATGGCAGCACCTGCTATGTTCCAGCCAAATCCGAGAATCATAATCGGATCAAGAACCACATTCAGCAGATTGCCAATCAGCGTTCCCATCATAGCCTTTGCGGATTCTCCCTCTGTTCTTATGACATTGGAGTAGCAGTTGGATATGAGTACAAACGGACCACAGCACACAACGATCACAAGATAGGTTTTTGCCAAACTCCAAGTATCTTCACTTGCACCGACCAATGACAAAATAGAGTCAACGAAAATGAGCATACACGCCGACAGCAGCACGCCGACAGCCAAGCAACCCCACATACAGAACGAAGAAACCTTTTTAGCATATTCCGTCCTGCCTGCACCCATTGCCCTTGAGATAACGGAAGTACCGCCGATACCGAACATTGTTCCAACAGCCATAAAAATGAGAAAAACAGGTGTTGCCAATGACACCGCCGCTACTTGCAGATCATCGTGCGTCTGACCGATAAAAAAGGTATCTGCTAAATTATAGACCAATACCATAAGCATAGCCGCCATTGCAGGCAGTGCATTTTTGAATACTGCCTTTGAAACAGGCGTTTTACTGAAAAGTTCCATAGATTTGTTGTTATCCATATTTTATCCTCCATACTCTTTGAATGCTTGCGATTGATAGCAAGCGATTGAAATGATTTATTTAAATGCCTGCCGATAGACAGGCATTTATTTCTTTTGAAAAGAATTATTTATTTTCTTAAGCAATGTGTAAAAGGTGTCCTTTTCATTTTCGGAAAGAGCAGTTAAAAGCTCCGTTTCCGTCTGTTCCCTCTCTGCTTCGGCATCTGTATAATACTGTATGCCCAAAGATGTGATCTCAACGAATTTCATCCGCTTGTCCTCGTTGTCCTCTGAAACAGCAACCAGTTCTTTTTGCTCCAAGCGTGAAATCAACCCAACGGTGGTAGATTGAGCTAATGCCAGTCTTTTTTCCAATTCCTTGAAAGAAAGCTTCTTCTCAGGTGCGTTGATCAGGTTCATCAGCACATTGATCTGCGAAAAAGTCAGCCCTTTTTTCTTCAACTGGTTGTTTCCGCTTTTTTCTAAAAAATTGTGAACTTGATGAATTAACAGCCCGCATTTTTCCTGTTGCATATCGAATCCCTCCAATCCGAACCCATTATATCATAACTTTTCAAAAAGTCAATAGCAAGCGATTGATTTTTATGGAAAAGTGGCAGGGCATTATACCCTGCCACCTTCCTGCTATGCGTAAATGATTTCTTTATTCACAATCTCTATCGCACACGCCCTTATATTATTCATTCTTCCAGTCCATTCTAAAGCGTTTTCCGCCTTTAGCTGTTCCGTGATACCCTGTGCCTGTTTCATTTGCTCTATGAGCCTTTCAAAGCGTTCTTGCGCTTGTTCGTTGATGTCGACAAGATAAGTGTTGAGCTTGCCGCTGGTCAGAAGCGTTGTGTAGGTCGCTTTTCTATGCTCTTTCAGGTAGCGTTCGTGCCGCTGTCCCCATATCCCGATAGGCTTTTCTTCTTCGGATGGTAATGTAAAACACGGCAGATAATATTCGCCTTGCAGTTCGTACCAAAGACCGTTGTTTTCATCATAAATGTACTTGTCCATCTTGAAATCCTCCAGTATAATATATTCGCACATATGTCACAGTTTCCCGATTGCCACTCGCTGTTATAACTTGTTATCAGATTTTTCTTCCCTTGTTTTTGCCCTTATGAGGTGGCGAGGGAAGCATAAGCACAAGTGAAATCGTATAAAGGGATAAGGCGGATACACTGCGATAAATCCTTTATTTTCAAGCGTTTTGGAGGATTTTATTAAAGCCCTAAGAGGGGCAGCAACCGCTTATGAAATCATGGTTTTCAAATTCCAAGTAAGTGGGTTGACAAAATGACTTTTTGCCCTATAATTCAGACAGACAGACAGACAGACAGACAGACAGACAGACAGACAGACAGACAGACAGACAGACAGACAGACAGACAGACAGACAGACAGACAGACAGACAGACAGACTAAGT
>JALEIQ010000191.1 GCA_022769795.1 Clostridiales bacterium | reverse complement strand
CACGCGGCGGTAGGCCGCGCTCTGATAGCTGGTAGGCTGGTTCCATTCCAGATCTAACACAATGAACTGCATAGCGCTAACTTCCAATCAAAGGGTATTTTCTGCGGCGGCACGACCCGCCAGGCAGCCTGTGGCAAAGGCAATGTGCAAATTAAACCCGCCGGTGAGCGCGTCCACATCCAAAAGCTCGCCCGCCACATACAGGCCGCTCACCAGCCGGCTTTCCATGGTGGAGGGCACAATTTCCTTCACGCTCACGCCGCCCCGGGTTACGATGGCCTCCTCCAGGCCCCGCGTGCCGCTTATGGGGATTTCCAGCGCGTGGGTCTTATCCACCAGGCGCATGCGCTCCTCCCGGCCAAGCGCACCGGAGGGCTTTTGCGCGTCCAGCCCGCATAGCAGCGCCACCGCATCCGCCAGCCGCGCCGGAAACAGTCCGCACAGCAGGTTGCCAAGCTGCTTTTTGGGCGCTTGGGCCACGTCGCGCAGGATGCGCGCGTCCAGCTGCTCGCGGGTGAGGCCGGGCTTCAAATCCAGCGTAAGGCTCACGTCCTCGGGGGCAAGCTCCGTCATATAGGCCGAAGCGCTCAGCATCAGCGGGCCGCTCACGCCAAAGTGGGTAAAGAGCATTTCCCCCAGCTCCGTATAAAGCTTCTTTTTGCCGTGGAAAAGGGTTGCGCGCACATTTTTCAGCGACAGCCCCGTCATCTCCCGCACCCAGCGCGCGGGGCTTTCCAGCCCTACCAGCGAGGGCAGCGCCGGGTACACCGTATGTCCGCAGCCCTCAAGCCATGCCCAGCCGTCGCCCGTGGAGCCCGTGGAAGGGTAGCTCCGCCCGCCCGTGCACACGATCACCGCACCGGCCCGCAGGCTTTCGCCGCTTTCCAGCGCAACGCCCACGCAGCGCCCGTTTTCCATCAAAAGCGATTTTACGCGCGCGTTCAGCATCATCCTCACGCCCAGCCTCCTGAGCTCGCGCTCAAAGGCGCGGGTCACGTCGCTGGCCTTCTGGCTCCTGGGAAAGGCGCGCTGGCCGCGCTCCACCGTCACAGGGCAGCCATGGCCCTCCATCCAGGCAATCAGCCCTTCCGGGGGCAGCGCGTCCAGGGCCGAATACAAAAAGCGCGGGTTTTTCACCACATTTTTGCGAAACGTGTCCGGGTCGCAGGCATTGGTAAGGTTGCAGCGCCCCTTGCCGGTGATGTAAATCTTCTTGCCCAGCTTTTCGTTGCGTTCCAGCAGCGTCACATCCGCGCCCGCCTCCGCCGCCGAAACGGCGGCCATCAGGCCCGCCGCTCCGCCGCCGATTACCAGCACCCTACTCATCCTGCTTGTCGATATAGACGCTGTATGCGTTCCATATCCCCTCCAGCCGCTTAAAATGCTCCGCCAGCTCCTCGCTTCGGTTCAGGCCCACGCTCACAATCAGTGCGTTGATCACCGACAGGGGGGCGGCAAGGCTGTCCACAAAGCTGGCCATATCGGTGCTGGCGCACAGGCATACGTCCGATACGCCGCAAAGCGGCGACATCTCGCCATCCGTAAAGCCCACCACCTGCGCGCCGTTCTGGCGTGCGAAGCGCATGCACTCCAGCGTGCGCGTGGAATAGCGCGGGTAGCTGATGCCCACAAGCACATCCTTTTCACCGATGCGCGCAATCTCCTCAAACACATCGCCTATGGTGTTGCTCACCAGCGATACGCCGTCGAAGATCTCGTTCAGGTAATGGTACATAAACTGCGCCAACGGCGCGGCGGAGCGCAGGCCCATCACATAGATGCGCCGCGCGCCCAGCAAGCGCCGCACCACGTCGTCAAAATCCTTCTGGGACAGGGCTTCCATGGTTTTGCGGATGTTTTGCGCGTCGTTTTTAAGCACCGTGGATAAAACGCTGCTGCGGTCGATACCGGAGGTAATGGCAAAGCGCTGCTCGCTGGTTAAGCGCTGGCGCACCAGGCTGCGCAGCTTTTCGCGCAGCTCGGGGTAGCCCTTATAGCCCATGGCCATGGCAAAGCGCACCACGGTGCTTTCGCTTACGCCGCATTGCTGGCCCAGCGCGCCGGCTGTCATGAAAACCGCCTTGTCGTAATGCTGGGCAATGTATTCGGCAATGCGCCTGTGCCCTTTGCTCAGGGGCTTTTCGCTCAGGTTCAGCTTGCCGATCAGTTCCTGGGTATCTTGCACGGGGTTTAGCCTTCCTTCTCTGCGAATGGTTCAGCCAATGTGCAGGCCGCTCCAAACGTCCTTATCCAGCGTGACGGGGTTGCCCATCAGCGTAAGGGTAATGTGCCCCTCTCTAAGGCAGCACACATCCGAACCGGGCGTGGGTTCCTCCGTGCAGGAGCCGCTCAGCAGCCAGAAGTACGTGCCCGCGCGCGGGGATTCGCGCCGCTCGTAGCCGTCGATAAAGTTGCCCATATCCAGCGGCGCATAGACCGGGGCCTTGAGCTCTTCCGGCGGCACGCAGGGGGCGTTGATGTTGAGAATCGTGCAGGGCGGCGTTTGCGCCTTCACATACTGCTCGGCCACCAAAATGGTATAGCGCGCCAGATGCTCCAGCATCTCCGGCTCAGCCTTGTGATGAATGGACGAGGCGATTGCCGGCAAATGGTTCAGCGCGCCCTCCATGGCCGCGCCCACGGTGCCGCTGTAGTGCACCGCCATGCCCGCGTTATAGCCGTTGTTGATGCCCGAAAGCACCAGATCCACCGGCTTTTTCACCAGCTGCTGCAAGCCCACGCGCACGCAGTCCACCGGCGAGCCCGCGATGGAAAACGCCTCGCAGCCGGGCGCATCCACGGGCCAGGGCTCCACATAAATGGGCTCGGTCAATGTAAAGCGGTGGCTGGCGGCGCTTTGCTGGGTACGGGGCGCGCACATGCTCACCTCATGGCCGCGCTCCACCGCAGCCTTCCATAGCGCCATAATGCCCTTTGCGCCGATGCCGTCGTCATTGACCAAAAAAATATGCATATCGAAATCCATCCTTCCCGTATTTCACCGGCGCAGGTCGCCGCTTAGCGCATCCACCAGCGTTCGCGCCGCGTTAATCGCCACGGCCACGGCCAGCGCCCACCAGTAGCTTTCAAAGCGCACGCTATTTTCCACAAGCCCCGCCGCCGTCCATACCAGCCACGCGTCCACAGCCACGTTCAAAAGCCCCAGCGTGCAAAAGTTAAGCACCGAAAGAATCAACCGCATCATGGGCCTGAGTACCGTAAAGATCACCGCCAGAATCAGCCCCACCACAAGCGCGTTGGTTTGATCCAGCACGGTCACGCCATCCATAAACCGGCCGCACAAAGGAACCGCCGCCACCGTTGCGGCAAAGCGTAGCACGGCTGCCAGCATGCCCTTTCCTCCCATCCGCATCGCAAAAACGCATATGCTTTTTCATTATAACACATTTCCCATCGTTGTGCATGCCCATACGCTTCCACGGGTACTCTAAACCGAACCCTTGCCGCCGCCAGGCATAGGATGAGCACAGGCGGCTTCGCCGCCCAACGCCCGCAAGGGAGGGAGCATTTGGGAATGAAAAGCAAGTTCTTTACCGATACACAGGGGCTGGAAAGCGCCTTTGAAAGCTGCGCGCCGGACAAGGTAAGCGTCTGCCTGCGCCTGGGCAAGCGCGCCTACGACGCGGCGCTTCAGGAATCCGCCCGCCTGGGCCTTACCAGCGGCGAATACATCGAATCGCTGATCCTGGCCCGTCAGGGCCGCGCCCAGCGGCCTCTTACCTGCGCCGGTACAAAAGCGCCGCTGTGCACAAATATCCCGCCACAGCGCCCTCAACCAGCACCACCTGCCCGTTGATAGACAAAACGGCCCTAAGCAGCGGCACGTGCACCGCGCCCACGGTTTCCAGGTATTGATACGCAAGCGCGAGCGCCATCAGCCCCGCGCCCAGCAAAAGCCACGCGGTCAGGCCGTTGGTGTGCGCCTGTATGCCCGCCAGCGGCAGCGTGAGCGCCAGCGCCGCGCCCAGCAGCAGCCCCTTAAAGGCAAACGCCAGAAAGCTGCCCGTGCCCAACCAGCCGTCCAGCCACCGAAACGCAGCGCACGTTATCACGCACAACAGCAGCGGGCACAGCGCCGCCACCAGCTTGCGAAGCAGCATCAGCCTTCCTCCTCCGCGCGCCGGATGATACCGGCGCGCTCCTTTTCCGTCATAGCAGCGGTTTCAAACAAATCAGGCCGCATGCGCAGCGTGCACAAAATCGCCAGCTCCCTGCGCCAGGCGCGTATCCAGGCATGGTCGCCGCTTAAAAGCACCTCCGGGGCCTCCAGCCCCTCGTACACGCGAGGCCGGGTATACTGCGGGTATTCCAGCAGCCCGGCGGAAAAGCTCTCCTCCTCGGTGCTTTCGTCGCTGCCAAGCACGCCGGGCACATAGCGTGCCACCGCGTCGGTCAGCGCCATGGCGGCCAGCTCGCCCCCGGTGAGCACAAAATCTCCCAGCGAGATTTCCTCGTCCACCACCAGGTCGATGGCGCGCTGATCCACACCCTCGTAATGGCCGCACAGCAAAACAAGCCCGTCGTGCTGCGCCAGCTCCACCACCTTGCTTTGGGTAAGCGGCTTGCCCCGCGGGCTTAAATAGATGCACGGCCCCTCAAAGCCCTGCCTGCGCACGTCGCGCACCGCGTCCACAATGGGCTGGGCCATCATCACCATGCCCGCCCCGCCGCCGAAGGGATAATCGTCGGTATTCTTATGCTTTTTATCGCTGTAGGGGCGTATATCCACGGTTTGCACGTTCAAAAGCCCGCCCTGGCGCGCACGGCCGATGATGCTGGCGTTCAGGAAGCCTTCAAACATCTCCGGAAACAGGCTAAGAATTGCGATCTTCATACAGCCCGACCTCTTTTAGCCGTTCCTCGTCCAACACAATTTTCCCATTTTCCGCGTCCAGGGTCAAAAGCACGGTTTTCAACGCCGGGGTCATCAGCGTGCCCCTGGGGGTTTCGAACACAAACACATCCACCCCGCCCGGCGTGAGCACATCTGTCAGCGTGCCGATCTCGGCGCCCTTGGTATCATAGGCCTTCGCGCCCAAAATATCGGCGATGTACACCTCGTCCTCAGCCAGCGCGCGCGCATGCGCCCGATCCACCCACAGCCGCGCGCCGCGCATGCGCTCGGCGGCGTTGCGGTCGTCCACGCCCTCAAGGGTCAGGTATACGTCGTCCTTGTTCACGCGCGCGCCGGTCACGCGAATGGGCACATAGCCGCCCTTTTCCTCGCGGTAGACGGTTTCCAAATCCAAAAAGCGTTCCGGGCCGTCCGTATAGTGTTTCAGCTTCACTTCGCCGCGGATGCCCTGCGGGCGCACAACCTCGCCCAGGAGCAAATACTCATGTTTCATGCCGCTTCTCCCTGCGTGTACAAAGATTGGGCGCATCCGGGCCAGCGTATGCCCCGGTGCGCCCAACAGATTGTAGGGTTACTGAATCTCCACAAATACGGGCTTTTGATTCTTGGCGGTGGCGGCGCGCACCACGGCGCGGATCGCCTTGGCGATACGCCCCTGCTTGCCGATCACCTTGCCCATATCCTCGGGCGCAACATGCAGCTCCAGGATGGTGGCTTCCGGCCCCACAGTTTCCGTAACGGTCACGGCGTCCTTATTGTCCACCAGCGACCGGGCCACGTATTCTACCAGTTCCTTCATA
>JALEIQ010000185.1 GCA_022769795.1 Clostridiales bacterium | reverse complement strand
GCCCTTGCGCCTGCAAGGGTTTTCTTTTTGGAATCGAACAGATTTTCAAAAAGGAGGTGCAACCCCAATGAGCAAGAATCTCGAGTTGAAAAAGCAGGTCGTTAGCGACATCGTGAAGAAGTTTCAGGATGCGCAGAGCGTAATCGTTGTTTCTTACAGCGGTTTGACTGTGGAGCAGGTGACCGGGCTGCGCGCCCAGTTCCGTGCCAATGGCGTTGAGTACTGCGTGCTGAAGAACACGCTGGTGCGCCGCGCGCTCAAGGAGCTGGGACTCGAGGGTATGGACGAGGTGCTCAACGGCCCGTCGGCTTTCGCCTTCGGCATGAACGACCCCGTAAGCCCCGCCAAGATCGTAAACGACTTTATCACCAAGACCAAGACCGAGGCTATCTCGATCAAGGCTGGCTTGCTTGGTTCCGAGCTGATGAGCATGGAGCAGATCAAGGAGCTGGCCGAAACGCCCAGCCGCGAGGTCCTCTTGGCCCGCTTGCTTGGCAGCTTGCAGAGCAGCATTGCCAGCTTTGTGCGCGTTTTGGACGCTATCGCAAAGAAGGACGCCGAAGCCGCTCCCGAGGCCTGATAGATGGAAGGCCCATTACGCCTGAAGTGCAAAAACTGATTATGAATGGAGGCTATTCACATGACTCACGAGGAATTTATTGCCGAGATTGAGAAAATGACCGTGCTTGAGCTCAACGACCTGGTGAAGGCTCTGGAAGAGAAGTTTGGCGTTTCCGCCGCCGCCGCTGTTGTGGCCGTGCCCGGCGCTGCTGGCGCTGCTGCCGCCGCTGAGGAAGAAAAGACCGAGTTCGACGCTATCCTGAAGGAAGCCGGCTCCGAGAAGATCAAGGTTATCAAGGTCATCCGCGAGCTGACCGGCCTGGGCCTGAAGGAAGCCAAGGACTTTGTGGAGTCCGCTCCCAAGACCATCAAGGAAGCCGCTTCCAAGGAAGAGTGCGAGAAGATCAAGGAGAAGCTGGCCGAGGTTGGCGCTACCGTCGAGATCAAGTAATCTCCTATTCTCTTATCAATATTCAAAAAGGAATCCCGCAGCACGCGGGGTTCCTTTTTTGCAGTTAAAGCAGCGAATGGATTCTGCTGAGCATAGAATGGGCGAAGACTTGGAAAACAGCAGCGTCCAGGGCGAAGGAAGCGCCGCCTTCGTAGCTTGCAAGCGCGGCGGAGGCTACCCGCGCGTCCGCCTGCGGCAAATGGGCCAGCGCCCAGCGCCCGCCCTGCGCCTTGGACAGCACCAGCTCATCCCGCGCATATGCCAGCACGCGGCATAGATTTAAAACGATATAGACGGACGCAACGTTGTTTTCCGCGCCGGAAACATCCGCCAGAATGCTGTGCAGATATGCCTCGCGCGGTACATCGCCAAAGACGGCGGGGATAGGCTTTCCTAGAAGCGCCCGCCCTACGCTGCGCACAACGGTAAAGTGCGCCGCCAGATCGGGATCCGTGCCGTGCATGGCGGCGCAATAAGCGGCGGGATCGCTTCGGAAGCGCGCCGCATGCGCATTGGAATAATGAAGCTCAAAGGGCGTGGGGTAGCGGAAATGCAGGCATTCCTGTTCCGATACCACGCTCATTTCAAAGCCCTTGGGCGGCGCGGAGCGCTCCAGGCTGGAAAGGACGCGAAGCAGCGCCAGCTTTTCATCCGGCGAGGGTGGAGCCTGCACCACGACAAGAAAATCAATCTCGCTTGCTTCCCAGCGGAAGCAGCCAAAGGCCAGGGAGCCGTGCAGATACATGCCTACCAGATTTTCCTCCAGGATTGCCCGATATTGCGTAACGATTTCCTTCAGCAGCGCATACGCCTTCTGCCTGTCCTGCGCTTTCAAGGCGTAACGGCCTCCCTCTGGCAGGAAGCGCGGGATAGATACTGCTCCCGCGTGATGAGTACCTCAAGCAGGCCGTTTGCTTCCCGGAGCACGGAAAAGCCCGCCGCCATATGGGCGCTTACGGCTGCGGAACGGCTGGTTTCAAAATCGTTATGCACGGCGGATAGACCCATGACCTCGAATGCCTGCCTGAGAAGCAGGCGCAACGCCTCCACGGAACAGCCTTGGCCGCGATAGCGCGCCTCCAGCACAATTCCCATATCGTGCCAGTCGTGCAGGGCGCTTTTATGCAGGTTGACCTCTCCCAAAAACGCGCCGTCCCGCTCCCTTGCGATATAGGCATAATACCGAAGGGGCTCCTGTCCCACAAAATACGCGTGCCAATCCGCCCATTCCTCCCTGGGAAAGGCGATGCAGCCGGTTTCGCGGTCGTACCCATCAAAGGACAGGTCATACCCCTTGTTGTAGGCCATTGTATCAGGGTCGCTCATGAGCCGCTCCCGGTACCAAAGCTCATCGAGCGTAGGCACATGCAGAAATAGACGTTTTTCCTCCATAACGGTTCAAGCGCCTCCTGAAAGAAAAGAAGGATTATTGGCAGGACTCCCGAAGAATGCGCGCCGCATCCTGGGGCGTAAGGCCAATGATGAGCGTTTTGAAATGCGTATAGGTAACAAGGCCCGCGGGTGCGCCCGCGCCTTTTTTTACATATTTGCGCAGGGTATAGTCCACCGCCTGCTGCGGGTGGTTGCGCCCCTTGCTGTAGTAGGTGGCCAGCTTGGCGGCGTATAAGAGCGTTTCGTCGCTCGGCTCGCTTTCCGTGCGGATGATTACGTGCGAGCCGGGAATGCCCTGCGCGTGTAGCCAGGTTTCGTTGCCGCGGGCATGCAGGGTTAGGCGGTCGTTTTGCAGCGAGTTTTTGCCCACCTCAATGAGCGTGCCGTCGGGCGCGGTGAAGCGGTAGGGTTTGCCCTCCTGCAATTTTTTTGGCTTGCCGCCGCGCTTTTGCGAGGCGTCCGGCCTAAGGAAGCCGTTTTCGGTAAGCACATAGCGGATTTCCGCCAAATCGGCGGTGGTTTCGCACTTATCCAAGTCGTCCAGCGCGTTTTCCAAAAGCAGCAGGTCGCGCTCGATGGAAGCCATCTGTTCGCGGGCGTATTGCTCGGCCACCCGGGCCTTGCGGTATTTTTTATAATAGCTTTGGGCGTTTTGCGCGGGAGAAAGGCGTGTGGAAAGCGGAATGGTGACGTCGGGACAGGCGGGGTCGTAGTAGTTTTGCACGGTCACGCTTTCCGCGCCCTTGCCAATCTGGTGCAGGTTGGCGGTGAGCAGGTCGCCATAGATGCGGTTTTGCTCGGTTTTTTCGCTCTGAGCCAGGGTGTCCAGCATAATGGCCTTTTTCTTTTCCGTGCGTTCCAGCGCGCTTTTCACATGCCTTTGCAGCCCGGCGCTTTTTTGCTGCATGCGCATGCGCAGGTCGCGTCCCAGGTAAAACGCGTCCATGGCCTGGCTCACCGTGGGCATGGGCTTTTGGCTGCCCTGGTCAAAGGTGCGGTAGGGGAAGGGGAAAAAGTCAACCGCCTGTCCGGCAAGGTCAAAAAGCGTAACAGGCGAGGCGGAAACGCTGTGATAAAACGCGTCCAGCCGCTGGCTTACCACGTCCAAATCCAACTGGGAAACAGGCGCGCCGGGTTCTACGCCAATCTGCGCGCAAACCTCCTTGGAGCATACGCTGGCCATGCCTGCCACGGTTTCCATCAGCCCCTTGGAAAGCGGGCAGGAAAGCTGGGCCAGGCGCTGCTTAAGCGCGGAGGCGCACAGCGTTTCTGGGGTGAGCTTATCCGGCTGGGGCGGCAGATGATACAGGCCGCCGGGCAGCACGGTGCGCACGCGGCTCATTTCGCTGTTGACATGGCGAATCGCGTCGATGATCGTGCCATCCTCGCTTACCAGCGTCAGGTTGCTGTGGCGGCCCATGATTTCCAGATAGAGCGTTTTTTGCACGTGATCGCCCAGCTCGTCCAGGCAGTCAAAGGAGATGGCCAGTATGCGGTCGCCCGCCACCTGGCGAAGCTCCACGATGCGCGCCCCCAGCAGATGCTTGCGCATGAGCATGCAGAACATAGGCGGCTCGGCGGGGTTTTCGTAGGTTTGGGCGGTAAGCTGTACGCGCGCCTGGTTGGCGTTGGCGCTCAGAAGCAGGCGGTGGTTTACGCCAGAGCGGATCAGCAGCACCAGCGCGTCGCGCTCAGGCTGGTTGACCTTGTCCACGCGCCCGCCCAGCAGCGCGCCGCGCAGCTCCCGCGTTAAAAAGGAAAGGGTAAAACCGTCCATAGGCATGGCGGATTCCTCCTAGAAAAAGCTGAAAAGAAACGGTTTCATCATAGCACATGCGAAGAAAAAGCGCAATGTGACCGTCATGGAACGCAGGCGTATCACATAGCCTTTGAATGCAATCGACTGCTGAGGAGTGAAACGGGAATGAAGATCAAACGGGCCGATATCGAACGAATTTTGATTCTGTGTGCGGCGGCGCTGGTGGTGGTGCTGGCGCTGCGCGGAAACGAGCAGACCACGTCGCAGGTGCTGGTGGAGCAAACAGCCATCCCCATCGAGCAAACCCTGGCCGGTACCCAAACCGAAACCGTATCCACCGTGGTGTTTTATGAGGACGGCGACGGATACCTTGTGCCCGTTACGCGCAAGGTGCCCAAAACCGACGGCATCGCCAAGGCGACGCTGAACCTGATGGTGAAGGACAGCCAAAACGATATGCAGGCCGCGCGCCTGGGCCTGCGCACGGTCATTCCCGAGGGAACGACCTTTGATATCGACATCAGCAACGGACGCGCTAACGTAAACGTGAGCAAGGAGGCGCTCAACTGCCTGAACGCCGGGCAGGAAGCGCTGATGGTGGACGCGATCACCAACGCTATGACCTGCTTTGCCACGGTGGATGAGGTAACCCTGGAGTTTGACGGGCAAAAGCGCAGCAAGCTGACTTACGGCACCGATGTGAGCGGCGTGTTCAGCGGCGGAAATCTCAATTTGGAGAGCGTGGAAACCTTCTCGGAAAACGCGGGTATGGTGCAGCTGTATTTTCCCTCGCAGACGGGGCGGCTGCTGGTGCCCGTCACGCGCACGGTGTTCAGCACGGCGGACGCGAGCACCGCTGTGCTGGAGCTGGCGAAGGGCCCGAAGGACGATAGCGGCCTGGAACGCGCCCTGCCGGAAAACTGCGGCGTAAAATCCGTAAATATGAAGGATGGCGTGGTAACGGTAAACTTCTCCAAGGAGTTTAAGCAGGCGCTTGAGAGCAGCGACGGCGGGCAGCAGGCCATACGGGCCATCCTGTTCACCTGCTCGCAGTTCCCGGGCGTGAAAAAGGTGGAGGTGCAGGTGGAGGGCGAAAAGCTGGAAAAGCAGCCCGAAAGCACCGCGACTTTCATCAACGATGCCGAAGAAGTGGCCGCGCAGTATCCCGGCGTGGTCGAACTGGACTGAGCCAGCTATACGCCCTGCTCTCCCGCTAGGGGGGACAGGGCGTTTGTTTGCGCAGCAAGCCGGAGGCGAGGCGTAAGGATAAAGCCGCGCTTGTTTTCCATGGCAGTGAGAACAGGCGCGCATTTTGCCTTGACGGCCCAGCCTGTGCGTGGTATAGTACATTTGCGTATTGGATTTTATATACATTACAATTTATGGAAGGGGCTTTCACTGATGAAACGTATCCTCTCTCTTGTACTGGCGGCGATCATGCTGACCGCTCTTACGCCTGCCCTGGCCGAAAACGTTACCATATCCTACAAAGAGGCAACCATCGATTTTACCATGCCCACAGGCTACCCCCTTTTTGAAAAAATCAACAGCAGCGGAGATACGCATTTTTTGATGATGGTTCCAATGGACTATGGCAGCGGCCAAACGAGAGTCGGTATCGCCGAGGACACGGCGGAGGGCTGGGTTGAGGATAAGGTGGAGTTCTTTCAGAATATGTTGGAGACCGATCAGAACGCTACCTATGAAGACCCGCAAATCAGCGGCCCCACCGTCTGGACGCTGGATAACGGCCTTCAGGCGCAGGTGGCCTTTGCCAGCGTAATTTATGAAACGGCAATGACGAAGGCTTTTGGTAGAAAGAAGATTCAGTATAACTATTATGCTGCCATTCCGCTGTATTCGGACCTCATCCTCACCGCCGATTTTTCGCAATATACCAATGCCGATGACGAGCAGCTGCTCAACGATGAATGCGTAATGGCGGTGCTGAACAACCTGGTCATCACCGTTCCCGAGCAGCAGGCCACATCCGTGGAGGCGCAGGCGCAGACCGCGGCCGCTTCTAGCAAGCAGGGCGTGTCAAACGTGCAGGATGAATTGATCGAGGCGAACATGCAGGACGGCCTTGTTCTGGAGGACTGCCGCTTCGTGCTGGCGGGAAACTCCGACAGCTATTGGGACGCCAACCTGTACTTGGCCATCCGAAACGATTCCAACGAAACCATTACGCCCAAGGGCTCCTTGCAGATGCTGGACGTCGCCGGGAATGTGATTGAGGAGGATAACTATCCCTCCTGCTATCCCAGCGAGCTCGCGCCCGGCGAGGTGGGCTATGTGATTGAGTGGAATTACCTCTCCAAGGACAAGCTCTCCTCCAGTGAGGATCTCGCCAAAATCAGCGTCAGCTTCGGCGCAAATGAATACAGTTTGAATGCGAACTACACCAAGCTGGATATCACCGGTGAAATGCTGCATGATGTGGATTACTTTGACAGCGTGCTGCGCTGCACCATCACCAACAATGAGAGCGAGATGGTCAAGGGCCCGTGGGTAGTGGCGGCTATTTATGACCAGAACGACAGGCTGGCTTTCGCGTACATGACCATGGTCAGCGGCGGCAATACCTGTTATCTGCCCGCCAGTCAGCAGTTTGTGTTGGACATTCCCGTTGCCAGCACGCTGGAGGATTGGTATAAAGAGAACGGAATTGAGCTAAGCACCGTGAAGCTGCTGTGCTATAGCCAAAACTAAGCCCTCCGGCAGCTAACCAAATCTGCCTGGAAGATTGAGCCGCCCGTTTCCCTCGTTGGGAGCGGGCGGCGTTTGTTATTTGAACAACCCTTTCTTTGCAGAAAAGCCTTCGAAAGGCGCGCTCGCGTGCTGCGGGGCTTATTCCTTGCAATTCGTTGCGCTCTGGGGTATGATATCCTAAAGCAGGGTACGGAAGGGGAGAAGGCGGATGGCGGACACGCAGGAGGTCTATCAGCATATTATAAGCGGTGAAGGCTACGACGAGGCGTTCGTCCTGCATAACCAGGCGGAGCCCTTTGCCGAATACCTGCTCCGTCAGTTGGAAAAGCGCGGAATGCGCCGCGTGGAACTGATTGAGGCGCTGAAAACCGAGCGGGTATACGGCTACCAGCTTTTGAACGGGACGCGGCGCATGTCACGCGAGCAGCTTATTCGCACGGCGCTGTTTTTGCAAATGGATATGAAGGAGACCCAGCGCCTGCTGCGGCTGGGCGGCGCGCCCTGCCTGTATGCGCGCGACCGCCAGGACGCGCGGGTGCTGTTTGCCATTGCAAAGGGCCTGCCGTATGCAAGGGCCTGCGGCTTTATCTGGCAGGAGGGCGGCGGAAATGGGCGTTGATACCGAATTTGAGCAATGCTACGCCCAGGCTCTTGGAGAACGGACGCTGCCGCAGGGGGCGGCCCGCGCCTATGAGGCGGTGGCGTGCCTGCGCCAAAGCAACGAAAAGGCGCTGTGGCTGGCAAGCAGCCGGAAGGATGGCAGCCGCTGCGTGATTAAGGCGGCCTACGGCAGGCAGCGCCGCTTTTTGCAAGCGGAATGGGATTGCCTGACGGAGCTTTGGAACGCCGGGGCGCGTTGCATACCGCAGCCGCTTCGGCTTGAAAGCGAGGGAGAGTGCGCATGGCTTGCGCGCGCTTGGTGCGAGGGCGAAACGCTGGATGCGATGGTGCGTGAACAGGGCTTTTTGGATGAGCGCCGCGTAACGCTTCTTGGCGCGGCGCTGTGCGACGCGCTGAGCGCCCTGCATGCCCAGGGCTTTATCTGCCGGGATGTGAAGCCTGAAAACGTGGTTATCACGCCGGATGAAACCGCCGTGCTGATTGATTGCGACGCGGCGCGGCGCTATGAGCCCGGCAAGGCGCGCGATACGGTTTTTGTAATCAGCCGCGAAACCGCCGCGCCGGAGCAATACGGCTTTTCGCAGAGCGACGAAAGAACCGACGTTTATGGCGCGGGCCGGACGCTGATTTACATGGCCTGCGGCTGCTATCATGTGGAGCGGCTGGATCGCCTGCGTTTGAGCCGCGGGTTCAGGCGCGTTCTGCGCCGGGCCGCAAGCACGCAGCCGGAGCGCAGGTATGCCAGCGCCGCCGCGCTCAAGGCGGCGCTGGAACGCTGCCGCCGGTTTCGCCGCTGGCCGTGGGCTGCCGCTGCGGCGCTGGCGGTGGGAGTGGCTTTGCTGGGCGCTGCGTGCCGGTGGCCCGCCCCGATAGGAGAGGCGTTTTCCTCGTTTTCGCGGAATCTTACGGAGGGGGAGAGCCTTTCGGAGGCATTTCACCTGGATTACAACGAAGCGTTCCAGGGAGAGCGCTATCAGGCCATGACCGACGAGCTGCTGGCCTGTTATGCGTTGCGCGATAAGGACAAGCTTGCTTCTGCCTGCGAGACCCTTGTTTCCGCCCTGTATGCCGACCCGGGCCTGTTGACCGGCGAAAAGGTGGATTATGCGCAGGCGGAGCCGCTTCCGGAGGATTTTTTTGACGTTGCTCCCGATCGGAGCATCAGCTATGGGCTGTGGTACGGCGACGAGGTGCTTCGCCATAGCCTGGGCTCCTACCGCGACTATGCGGCCCATTTTCTTAGGTGCCTGGATGACGACCTGCACAACGCGGCGTTGGGAAACAAGACCAGTTCAATCTATGCCTATCTGGAGCTGCCCGCGGAGCGTCGGGGCGAGGTTCTGGAGTACACGCTGTCGGATATCATTATGCTGCTAACCATTCAAGCGCCCTCCAAATGATGCAGCTTTGCTGACCACAAGGCGGTGGAATGTATAGTAAAATAAGGACATCATCTTTTGGAGGAGGCAAGAACGTGAAAAAGACATTGATTTGGCTAACGACCTTGATGCTGCTTCTGACGGGCGCGTTCTCCGCCGTGACGATGGCCGTCGCGGAGGAAGGCGTGCGCCCAGATAGGGTGCTATCGAAAGTAGAAATATGAAGCTACCTTCCACAATCATGGGAGAGTCAACCTGCCTTATCGGAGACCGAAAGGAAACCGGGAGTGTAGCATGGCAGGAAAGCGGTAAGTT
>JALEIQ010000333.1 GCA_022769795.1 Clostridiales bacterium | reverse complement strand
CTTAAACCTCCATAATCTCCTTTTCCTTTTTGGCGCACAGCTCGTCCACGCCCTTGATGGCGTTGTCCGTAACTTCCTGCATCTTCTTTTCGGCCTTGGCGCGGTCGTCCTCGGTAATCTGGCTGTCCTTTTCCAGCTTTTTGAACTGATCCATCGCGTCGCGGCGGATGGAACGAATGGCTACCTTGGATTCCTCCGCGCCCTTGCGCACAAGCTTGGTCAGCTCTTTACGGCGCTCCTCGTTCAGCTCCGGAATAATCAGGCGGATGATCTTGCCGTCGTTGGAGGGGTTCAGGCCCAGGTCGCTTTTGAGAATGGCCTTCTCTACCAGCGGAATGGCCTTCTGATCCCACACGTTCACAACCAGCATGCGCGGCTCCGGCGAGGTAACGTTGCCCATTTGGGAAAGCGGCGTCTGCACGCCATAATAGTCCACCGTGACGCGATCCAAAAGCTGCGGGTTCGCACGCCCCGCACGGATGGAGCGAAGATCGTCCTGATATACGGCGGTGGTTTTTTTCATCTTCTCGGCGGCAGTGTCGATAACCTGTCGATACACGAAAATTCCTCCCTTACGGTTGAAAATCAGATACTGTTACAGGTATTGTAACGCTTTTCCCTGGAAAAGGCAATGGGCATTTTCCCGCATTGACAGCCGTCCCCATCCGTTCTACAATTCCCCCAGGGGGGTGACCCCCTGGACCCCCGGACTGCGCGCCTAAGGCGCGCAGAGCTTGGGCGCAGGTGTTTGGGACTGCGCCTCCTGGAGCGTTTTTGCGATAGCATCGCGTGCGCGGGGTGAGGCCGATGGTGCTTGAGCGGCAACCAGCCCGCTCCGCTAGGGCCAGAGGGGCCAGGGGGGATTTCGATTTCCCCCCTTAGGCCCCTCTGGACTCCCCTAACCCCCTTGAAACGACCAGGGGATACCCCTGGACCCCCTCCGGGCGAGGGTGGGAGCACAAAGCCCTACGCATGCAAGGCCAAACAAATAACCCCAAAGCGCCCCACCATCCCAACCCGCGCTCGCAAGGCCAGACTCCTAAACCCGGAGCCAAACGCACAAGAGCGGCAATAGCAAGCGCAGGCAAAAACCCCCCGCCGGTTTTGGGCGCGGATCAGGACGCACACCGCACAAAACTAGCCCCAAAGGCAAGCCCAACCTCCGCACAAAGAGCGCCGATTGTGCGTCCCCGCGCCCTAAACCGGCATTCAGGGTTTTTGCTGGGCCGGAGGGAAGCGGTGGCCCTGTGGGCCATTCGCCGAAGGCGAAAGCGACCCGCGCAAAAGAGAAAAAAGCG
>JALEIQ010000099.1 GCA_022769795.1 Clostridiales bacterium | reverse complement strand
TTGGAACAATTAAAAACAAATGAACTGTATCTTAGCAGACGAAATATTATATATGATGAAGTGATAGACTATATTTCATCTAGAAGTGGTCTACCTGGGGGCTTTGGTGTTAGTTTAGCTATTTCGAATGGTAAATTTTATCATCCGCACAATTTGATCTTACAATTATTAGTCATGTTTGGCGTTATAGGGACAGTGTTATTCCTTCTGTTGGTGATTTGTAAACTGTTAAGGCAAAAGATGCTTTGTCGCAAAGAGGAATACAATTTTATGATACTCTTCTTAGTAGATTATATTTTGATTTCATTATCTGGAGGAAGCATCCTCACTAGCTTTGTTTCAATCATAGGCTTGGGAATGGTATTTTTCTATAAAACCAAGAAGAGCAATCAGACTTGGGGTGAAAACTTGCAAAATGAATATTCATATGATCATATCAAAATACAAAAATGCGTCAATAACATTTAAAGCAAGCGTTTGGTATACGATAAGCAATATTCTTCAGAAATTATCCGCATTCCTTATAATACCGTTTTTAACGAGAATGTTAAGCACCGATGATTACGGCATATATACCGTATTTTTATCTTGGCTTGATATTTTCGAAATTTTTGCTACTATGCGTATGTACAGCAATGGATATATGGCAGGTGTGGTAAAAAATGAATCCGACCAAGAAGAATATACTTGCTCAATCCAATTTTTATCAATTGCTACTACCAGTTTTGCGCTAATGTCTTTTTATATTTTTTCGGCGCAAATTTGTTCTATGGTACAAGTGAAATTGCAGTATATGTATCTTATGTTTTTATCATATTATGCTACTGCAAGTATAGGGATATGGTCGGCTAAGCAAAGAGTGAATAATCGCTACAAAGCTATGACAATAGTAACGCTTTGTTATGGTATTCTAGCGCCTATGTGTTCGATTATAGCCGCGGCGGCTTCTACAAATAAATTAAATGCTACAATCTATATTCGTGTTATAGTGCAATTTTTAGTGGCTCTACCGTTTATGTTTCAAAATCTGTTTGGAACACGAAAAAAGATTGTCTGGCGCTATTGTAAAGAGGCAATAAAGTACAATTTTCCATTAATACCCTATTATTTATCGATGGTACTGTTGAACAGCTCAGATCGAATAATGATACAAAGACTTGTTGGTGAGAGTGAAGCTGCAATATATGGGGTTGCCTATAGTCTGTCTACAGCAACTTTTGTGTTTAGCGGTGCGTTAAATTTATCGTTGCAGCCTTGGATGTTCAAAGAATTAAAGAAAAACACAAATGAAAATCGAACGACTACATTCAACATTGGGCTTGGTTTTATATCCATCTTAAATATGCTGTTGATTATAACGGCTCCCGAATTGATACTTATTATAGCGTCTGCAAAGTATTACGAGGCAATATGGGCTATGCCGCCCATTATTGCTAGTATTTTAATAATGTTTATTTATCAGCAATTTCTAAACATACATTTCTACTTTGGCAAGAATAAAGCTATTTTCATAGCATCTATAATTGCAGCCGGAGGGAATGTAGTGATGAATATATTTTGTATCAATTGGTTCGGCTATATTGCTGCCGGTTACACAACACTGTTAAGCTATTGCATGATCGCAATTTTGTATTATTTTACAATGAAGCGAATTTGCAAAGAGAACCAAGTAGATTACAAAAACTATTTTTCCATGAAATTCATCTTTGGCGACTGCTTTGTCTTTGCTGTGCTGACAATCATTGTTTCTATGCTATATCCATATCCTGTAATTCGGTATGGATTGGTTAGTGCAGGTCTATCGATATGTTTTATAAAACGTAAAAAGATAATTTTGTTGTGCAAGAAAAGCGGATTGATATAAGCAAGAGGAGATTCGAGCAATGAAAAAAATACGTATATTAGCATTAAGTGCGGGACTTATAATGGGAGGGATTGTCTGTATATTTATTTTTAATAATCGACTTTCAAATAGCAAGATTATTTCGGACAAAGAAATAGCAATAACAGTATTGCAATATGATGGGATAATTGATTTACCCGACATAACAGAGAATGGCATGGGCTTTAACGGTACAGGGCTAACTTATGATGCTAACCGAGATTCATTTTGGATTGGAAACTATGGTAAACTGGTTAAATCCCAAAAGGGAAAAACCCCATCAATTGTGCAAGTTAGCACCGACTTTAAGACTGTACGAAGCCAAATTATGATTGACGATATGAAAGCAGACATACAAGGGATTTCTTATGATGAAAATACAGATACACTGTGGTATTCAAATGGTGAATGCGTTATTAATTGTACAACCGATGGGTCAGTAATTAAGCAAATCGATTTTGCTGAATATAAAAAATATAAACCAAATGGCGTACTGTTTGATAATCGTACGAATCGTTTATGGGTTTTGTGCTTTTACAACTATCTATTAAATTACGATGCCGATGGTAATTTAATTAATAGTTATCGAAGTGATTACATTGGTCAAGATCATCTATGCTTCAACGAAAACCGGCAATTATGCTTTTCGGTTGGGTGTGATTATAAAGGTGATGAAAACTATGTTGTTGTATATTCTATGGAAACAATGACGGTTGAACGTGCATATCAAGTAATAGGGAGTCATTCGATAGAAGGTATTAGTATTATTGGCTCAAATCTTTATGTCATTAATAATGGATATTATCACAATGCACACATAAAAAAGAATTATGTAGCAAGGTATAATATAGAAAACTGATGCTCCGAAAGGTAACGATTATCATAGATCAAGAACCTATTCAGATATTTTCTTCTTGTTGCGTTCTGCGGCCCATGGAACAAAGCCCAATAAATCCAAAGAAGATGAGTATGATAAAGAAAAGTTGACGGAACTCATAGCAATTTCGAGAAAGCATACCCCTTCCCCCTGAGGCCGCATGCTCTTATTTACAACTCCCCCCAAACCGGCTACAATGAAAAGGGAACCCAATCCGCCCCAGGGAATCAAGCGTGTCAAAGGAACCGGCTGAAACACGCCCGGCCTCGCACGGCACATAAGGAGCGTACGCAATGAAACAACCGCTAACCATCGCAGT
>JALEIQ010000080.1 GCA_022769795.1 Clostridiales bacterium | reverse complement strand
CGCCAGCATCATAACCGCCATAAGCCCGGCAAGCAAACGGCTCCATACGGTATGCTGCATCACTGCACATCAACTCCTTCGCTCTCCGCCGCGGGTTCATACACCGAGACGCGGATATCGTACATACTATTGGTTTCATCGAGGACAAAGGTGTAGGTATCCTCCTGCACGCCTTCTACTGTCCGCCACTCCGTATCGCCGTAGGGCAGTACCTCCCACTGATAAACCGGTTCGGAAATATCGCCCGTTACAACGGCCTTCAGGGTGAAGGAATCGCCGTAGTAATACACTTCCTGCGGATTCACAACCTCAATGGCGACTGTATAGGGCGGAATGTCCGCCTGCTCCTGCATATCGGGGGATTCGGGCTGTTCCTCCTGCATATTGGCATCCTTTTGTTCTTCTTCAGAAGCATCCTCATCATCCGCTTGGGCCACGGGGGCCAGCAAAACAAACAGCTCCGTATCCGCAGGCGCATGCTGGAAAGCGATAACCGGCTGGTCGCCGAGCGTTTCGGAGCCTAGCAGGTTTGACGGCTCCATCTCATCGCCAGCGCCATACTGAAAGACGATGGTATTGAGATTCAGCGCATAGCCATTCTCCGCCAGAAGCTCGGTTAGCTGTGCCACGCTCATGGCGGGCACGCCGTTGCTATCGCACAGCGGCAGGCTGCCAACCCGGGTAGAATCGGATGCGCTTGAGGCGTTCTGCACATACACAGACACCGTGAAAACCAAGGGTTCATCTGTCACTTCGGGCGTTGGCTCAACCGTTTCCGTGGGATTCGGGACAACCGTTGCTGTGGGTTCTGGCTCAACGGTTTCCGTGGGGTCGGGTTCGACTGTTTCCGTAGGGATTGGCTCAACGGTTTCCGTGGAATCCGGCTCGACTGTTTCCGTGGGGTCGGGCTTACATGTGTCCGTGGGGTTCGGGCTGGTCGTTTCCGTGGGGTCAGGTTCGACCGCTTCCGTGGGATTCGGGCCAGCCGTTTCAGTGGGGTCAGGTTCGACCGTTTCCGTGGGATTCGGGGTAGTGGTTTCCGTAGGGTCAGGCTCGCTTGCTTCCGTAGGGAGCGGCTCAACCGTTTCCGTAGGGTCAGGCTCGCCTGTTTCCGTGGGGGCCGGTTGAACCGTCTTTATAGGAGCCTTCAAATCAGCAGATACAATCGTGCTATCGGCAAAGGCCAACAGGCTACCATTTCCACATATCAACATTGCCGCCACCAACAGCGCCGTCAACTTGCGGATGATGTGTGTTGACATTTTTCGGTTCATTGTTAACTCCTCCTCATTTGAATCCCCTATTGCGAAATGCAACGCTTTCAAGCAGCAGTACCGCAGCCATTGCCCAGGTTTCGTTTTTTATTGAGCCTGCGCCGCATAAGGAATATGAACTTATGAACTATGGAAATATCCCATAGCTCACGTAATCGCTATTTTACTACCGAAGCTGGAAGCTTGTCAATCATTTCTGTTTGACTCAGGCGAGCTCAAGGCTTTCGCGGCTTGACAGCAAGGGCCACAGCGCTTACAATACACGTGAAGTTGCCGGAAAGAGGTGGGCGCGATGCTATTCGGAAAGCTTGCCATTGATTTCGGCTCCACACAGGTTTTCTATTACAAAACATTGTGCGGAACCTTTTGAGAGCGTTGATTTGTAAACCCGAAGGGCCGAGGCGGCAATGAACCGCCCCTGGTTTTTGCGCTCTTTTTGCTAGGCGGGTTAAGGAAACGGAACCATGCAGGCCGCAGACAGTGTTTTGTATGCGGCCTTTTGTTATGCGCTTTTCCGAGCGGTTGCGCACAGAGCGTCCCTGCATGCTCTCTCTAATTTGAAAGGAAAAGAAATATGATTGACAAACAAAATCTTCTTACTGGAAGCGTATCCAAAAAGCTGATCGCTTTCGCTCTCCCCTTGCTTCTGGCAAATCTCCTGCAATCCCTTTACAACGTGGCGGATATGCTGGTTATCGGCCAGGCCGTAGGCGAAGCGGGCCTCGCGGCCATCAGCAACGCATCAAAGCTGTGCTATATTATCAACTCCATCTGCATTGGCATAACAATGGGCGGAGCCCTATTGATTGCCCAGTATAAAGGAGCCAACGATGAGAATGGGCAAGCCCAAACGTTTCAAACGCTGGCCTTGCTCTCTCTGGCAGCATCCGTCCTGATAACCGTCGTGAGTCTGGCGGTCTACCAGCCGCTTTTTCGCGGCTTGGGCGTTCCGGCGGATGCGTATCAGGACGCATGCGATTATATGAGAATCATCTGCTGGGGCACGGTATTCGTTTTTGGCTACAACGCCGTTTGCTCCGTGTTGAAGGGGCTTGGCGATTCCAGATCTCCCCTCTGCTTTGTGGGAATTGCCACCGTTATCAATATCATTTTGGATGTTCTATTTGTGGTCACGCTGAAAATAGGAGTGGCCGGAGCGGCTTACGCAACGGTTATCGCGCAAGGGAGTTCTTTCGTGATTTCCCTCCTCTATTTAAGGAAGCGCAAGATGTTTTTCCCTTCTGTCGCTCAAAAGAAGCTCTCGCTGCAAATGGATAAGCTGGCAGCCATCCTGAAAATCGGTTTGCCTACGGCAATCCAAATGGTTGTCGTAAACACAGCTTATCTGCTGGTAGCCGGAATGCTGAATCAGTTTGGCACTTCCGTATCCGCCGCTTCCGGCATAGGCTTGCAAATCAACACCTTTGCCGGTATGCCCTGCTGGGCGATTGGGCAAGCGGTCACGGCAATGGTAGGCCAGTGCATAGGCGCTGAAAATCCACAGCGAGCCCGCAAGGTTGTAAAAACCGGGCTGCTGCTGAACATTTTTGTAACGCTTGTCGTCGTAGTCTGCGTACAGCTCTTTGCCGAACAGCTCATTCTGCTTTTTGACAACACTGGTTCCGAAGCCGTGCGCGTCGGGGTTTGCTATCTGCGGATTTGCTGCTGCATAAACAGCTTCGTCTATGCCGTTATGTATACGTTGGATTCCTTTGCTATCGGCGTAGGGGCGGCGAATATCGCCATGCTCAACGCGCTGCTGGACGCGGTTGTTGTGCGCCTGCCTGCAAACTGGCTTTTTGCCTTTACGCTCGGTATGGGCTTCACAGGCGTTTATCTGGGCCAGGCGCTTTCGCCCATCCTGCCCGCTTTGGTGGGCCTCCTCTATTTCAGGGGCAAGGATTGGGAAAGAAGATCGCTCGTGCAAAAAGAGGCGCAAGGCGCATCCTGAAGGCAATCAACTTTCCAGGAAAAATGGCGCTTCAAGGAATTACCAAAAACAGTCTGAAGCGTAGGCGCGGGGCCGTAAGCTTCTTTTGTGCGGAAAGCCTCTCCCCGCTCTTACGCGCCAGTTCCCGCTTCCGGCATTTCAAACCAGAAAACGCTGCCCTTCCCCTGGGCGCTGTCCACGCCGTAGACCAGGCCATGGCTATCCAGAATGCCCTTTACAATGCTCAGCCCTAATCCGCTGCCGATGGCTGCGCGCTTGTGCGGTTTCCTTCCTCGGTAATACCGATCCCAGATATAGGGCAAATCCTCCGGCGCGATGCCCTCGCCGCTGTCGCATACCGCAATGCGCGCTTGGTTTTGCTGCACCTGCTGCGTCACCCGCACGGTATGATCCTCCCCCGTATAGGTTAGGGCGTTGTTAATCAGGTTATAAATCACCTGCTGCACCTTTACCTCGTCGCCAAACACCCACACATCCCTTTGCGGCTCAAAAACAATATGGTACCCATCCTGCTGGGTGAGCTTGGCATAGCGGTCCATAATGCCG
The DNA here is from genome assembly GCA_022769795.1 of Clostridiales bacterium. Classification (GTDB taxonomy): domain Bacteria; phylum Bacillota; class Clostridia; order Christensenellales; family Aristaeellaceae; genus Limiplasma. Next base: position 2,162 of record JALEIQ010000080.1, on the reverse strand, counting down.
CGGATGCACTCCGTCAGGTTAAAGCGCTTCTTTTCCAGATTGTTCTCGGCGTGTTTGGCGTTATTCAACTCCAAAACCGCGTTGACCAGCGTGCTCAAGCGCTTGGTTTCATCAATGATAACCTGCATATTTTCCGGCGTGTTTTCACCGGGCAGGTCGCGCATCACTTCGGCATATCCCTCAATCAACGTAAGCGGCGTGCGCAGGTCGTGGCTGATATTGGCAATCAGCTCCCTTTGCATTTCCTCCACGCGCTTCAAATCTTTTGCGGTTTGGGTAAGTTGCGCGTTGAGCTGATCGATTTCGCGGTAACCAGCATTCTCTACGGGCGTATAGCTGCCATGGCTCAGCCCGGCGGCGGCGGCCGTGGTTTCCGCCAGCGGCCTGGCGATACGGCGCGACAGCACCAACGACATCAGGAATGACAGCAGCACCAGCACGGCGCTGATCAGATACAGCTCGTTACGGATGGTTTGCACCGTAGCCGATACAGGCGTGACCAGCGTATTCAGGAACACATAAACCCTGTTGCCGTCCGCAAGCAGTGCCTGCTGAACGGTTACCATGCTGCTGGCCTCGCCATTATCGCTGGGCGGCACGCGGCCCTGGAACTTGCGCTCGTCATAATCCCGGTTGCGGAAACCAGCCATTGGAAAAACCATCACCTTGGGCTGCTCGCTCTCCCCCAAACCGTCCGCAAAGCGCTTGAGTTCACGCCTCCCGATATGGTGAATGATGCACCCTGGCGACACCTCGCAGGAGGCAAGCTCTTTCATGCCCGCGTCCATTATCAGCACGCACATGCCATTCTCCTCGGCGATGCGCTCCACAAGCGCCTGAAGATTCTCGTTATCAATATTGCGCACAATGCTTTCGGAGGATGATTTGAGCATGTCCGTTTTTTGCATTCGGTAAAAATCACCCAAAAACACAATCTGCATCAGCCACAAAAGCCCCAGCAGCAATGCCGTAAACAGCAAAAAATAGACAAAAATCCGGCTGCGCATGCTCAGGCGTTTTTTCAAAAGCAGCAGCCGTTCCGGCAGGGAGGTACGTGCGGCCGCTCCCGTTGCCTCATTCCTTTTCAAACCGGTAGCCTACCCCTCTAAGCGTGGTGATATAGCGCGCGTAACTGCCCAGTTGTTTGCGCAAAAGCTTGATATGGGTATCCAGGGTACGGTCGTCGCCAAAGAAATCATAGCCCCACACCTCGCTGATCAGCCGGTCGCGCGTAAGGGCGATGCCGCGGTTGCGCACCATATAGAACAATAGCTCATATTCCTTCGGCGAAAGATCCAGCGCAAAGCCGTCCACCGTCACCTGACGGGCGGTAAAGTCCACCATCATGCCTTCAATGGCCACGCACTCATGCGCGGCGGGCGAAGGCTTTTCCATCTGCGCACGTCTAAGCACCGCGCCCACGCGCATCATTAGCTCTCGCGGGGAAAAGGGCTTCACCACATAATCGTCAATGCCCAGCTCAAAGCCGTGTATCTTGTCATATTCCTCACCGCGCGCGGAAAGAAAGATAATCGGCACGCCGCTGGTTTTGCGAATTTCCCTGGCGGCGGAAAAGCCGTCCAGTTCCGGCATCATAATATCCATGATAATCAGATCATACCGCCCGTCGCGCGCCATTGAAACGGCCTGCATTCCATCCTCCGCCCCGGCGACCTCATAGCCTTCAAAAACCGCGTATTTGGAAATCAACTGGCGGATTTTTTCCTCGTCGTCAACAATCAAAAGCCTCATCATTCCACATCCGTTTCCCGCATAGTCAATGGGTGCGTCATGCGTTTCTGTCCGGGCCGCCCTCAAGGACGATGGTTACCATTTCGCCGTCCTCCCCGCGCGCGATCATCAATTCCACAGGCAGATCCGCCTCCTCGTACAGGCTGGTAAACTGCGCGGAGGAGTCCACCGAAACGCCGTTCAGGCTTACGATGCGGTCGCCTGAGCGCACGCCCGACGCATACGCCGCGCTTTGCTCGTCCACAGCCAACACGTAAACGCCAAATACGCTTACATGGTAATGAACCACCGCGTCGCCGTCTGCAATATCAATCCGCAGCATATCCAACGCGCCGTCATTCTGCAACAAGGAGGCTGGGTTTGCGCCCGACCGCGAAACCAGCCGCTCGCTTTCCGGCAGGATAACGCAC
>JALEIQ010000051.1 GCA_022769795.1 Clostridiales bacterium | reverse complement strand
CACCAGCAGCTCCGGCTCCTGCGGCGCTCCGGCGCACATCCAATTTAGGATGATGGACGCGACCGCCTCGCTATAAAAGGATATGAGAAACTCCCGATACGAGTCATCCACGGAGAGACCTGCGGAAAGCAGGTTGATAGCGAAGGCAATATCGCGCCGCAGTATGGCGCCAAACAGGCGGCGCATAGCGTCGTGGCTTTGCACATCCATGGCGCAGCTTTTCAGCAGGGGATTGGTTTGCGCATAAGCAATGGCGGCCTGCAAGGCTTCCAGATAGCCTTTTCTGGCGGAGCGGCGGCATATAAAAGCCGTGGCTTCCCGGCTGAACATCCATTCGGCCAGAGCGTAAATATCCCGAAAATGATAATAGAACGTTTGCCGGTTTACGCCGCAATCCTCAATGATTTCACGTATGGAAATTTGGGAGAGCGGCTTTTGTTCCATCAGCTTTTTCAGCGAGGAGGCCAGCGCTTCGCGGGTCATTTGGGTTGAAAGCGCGTGTTTCAAGCCAACACCTCCTTTTTTCGAAATTATTATACAACTGTATAGCAAATTTGACAAGGAGCGTTTTTTATGCGCGGGAAAAGAGAAGGACCGTTTCAGCGGCGCGCGCGAAACAGTCCTTCCTTCTGGGCTCTGGCTTAGCTTTTGCGGCAGGTTCCTGCGTTTAACGCCTGTTAGCCAATCGCGCCCACAAACTGATAATCCTGGGTAAAGCGGGCGAAGATAGCGGGCGCGCCCAGGTCAATCTCGCCCACATCCTCGTTGCCGATAGAGAGAGCGGGGGTCTTGGTGGTCATCGTGGCGGCTTCCTCAGGCGTAGCGCCAAATTTGATCAGGTTCTGGAAGGCGCGCACCATGGTGAGCGTGCTTCCGGCCAGGGTTCCATCCGCAAGGCGGGCCGCGCCTTCCTTGACGAACACGTCCTGGCCGCCCAACTGATACTGTCCGTCCGGCATGCCGGCGGCTTCCATGGCGTCGGTGATGGCTACCATGCCGTCCTTGCCCTTGCACAGCATAATCATGCGCACAACGTCAGGATGCAGATGAATGCCGTCGCTGATGACCTCGCAGGCCAGGCGCTCGTCCACCATGGCGGCTCCGGGCACGCCGGGCGCGCGGTGGTTCAGCGGGGTTTGGGCGTTGAAGGTGTGGGTGACATGGCTTGCGCCATGCGCGGCGGCGGCATGCACAGTTTCAGCGTCCGCGCTGGTATGGCCGATGCTTACGGTGATACCGGCGTCGGAAAGACGTTTGATAAAATCCAGCGCGCCTTCCTTTTCAGGGGCCATGGTGATTAAGCGCACAATGCCCTCATATTCGCCCGCGTAAGCCTTCCAGTTTTCCTCGTTGGGCAGGGCAAAGTACTGCTTTAGCTGCGCGCCCGCCTTGCTTTCCTGCAGGAAGGGTGCTTCCATATGCGCGCCCAGCACGATGGCTCCATCCGGCTCGGGATTGTCCATTACGGCTTTGATGCCCTTGAGCGCGGCGAGCGTATCCTCGGGGCTGGCGCTCATGGTGGTGGGAAGGAAGGCCGCCACGCCAAACTTTTTGAGCTCGCGGCTCATATGGCGCACGGCCTGCTCGCCGTTCATGGTGTCCTGGCCCATGAAGGCGTGGATATGCACGTCTACAAAGCCGGGCAGAAGCAGGTCGCCGTTGAGGTTTACAACCTCCTCGCCGTCGGCGGCCAGCCCCTGGCCAATGGCGGCAATTTTGCCGTCCTTCACAAGAATATCCGTACCGTTTTGGAAGGCTCCGTTCATGAATGCCCGGGCATTTTGAATCAACATACGCACACTCCCTTTCTTAGTCCTTATGGCTCACTGGTTTTTGAACGCGGTGTAGATTTCCTGATAGGTGGTTTCCGTAGCGCCCACGTCCTCGATGAACTCGGCGCCCTCAAGCAGCTCGTCGGGTACGTTCATCACCGTGGCGTTTTTGAACTGCTCGCTCAGATAGGGCTCGGCGGCCTGGTTCACACACATATAATACTGCATTTCGGCATTGTGCGCGGCAACCTCGGGGCGCATCAGGTAGTTGAGCATCAGATGTGCGTTCTCCACGTTCTTGGCGCCCTGAGGAATTA
>JALEIQ010000048.1 GCA_022769795.1 Clostridiales bacterium | reverse complement strand
CGCCAGCGCGCAGCGCGTGCGCCTTATGTACGACGCCGGGCGCGTGCCGCAGCGCGCCCTCGAGCCCCTGCTGGCGGCCACCGGGGTCATGAGCCCCATGTTTTTTGTGGGCACGCTGGCGGGCTGGACGGGCCTGCGCGCAGCCTGCTGGGCCATGCTGGCGGCGCACTGGCTGGGCGCGCTGATCACGGCGGGGCTTTGGGCGCTGGGGCGCGGGCTTTGGAAAAGCGGGCAAACCCAAGCCGGACGGACGGTTGCAGACGGGCGGCGGCAGCCAGGCGCTTCCCATCCGGCGGGCGCGCCTGACGGGCGGGAGCCGCTGGGCGCGATGCTCCCCCGCGCGGTTACGGAGGCGGCGCAGGCGCTTTTGGCCGTGTGTGGCTCCATGATGCTGTTTTCCATTCTGGCGGGGGTGGCGCGCGCGGCGCTCCTGCGCCTGTGGCCCGCGTGGGCCGCGTCCCATGCGCGCGCTCTAAGCGTGCTGTGGGCGCTTTTGGAAACCGGCGGCGGCGCGACGGCGGTTCTTGGCAGCTACGAGTCCCCGCCGCTCATGCTCCTGTGCGGGCTGTGCTCGTTTGGCGGGCTGTCCATCTGGCTGCAAAATTTGCTGTTTGTGGGCAAATGCGCGCGCCCCGCGAAGCTGCTTGCAATGCGCGCGCTTCACGGGGCGGTAAGTATGGGACTGTTCGCCGCGATGGCGCGGCTGTGGCCCGCCCTGACGGCGGCCTTTGCCGCGCAGGGGGCGCAAGGGGTACGGGAAACGGGCGTTCCGGCGCTGGTTCCGCTGCTGCTCAGCGGCCTTGCGCTGTGTCGCCGCCGGGCTTCTTGAATACCCAGAACGTGCTGGCCACGTAGTTGAACACCGTAACGAACACCAGCACGATCAGCGAATTGATCAGGTTGGTCACGCCCATCAGCTTGAGCAGCGCCGCGAAGCCCAGCTCAATCAGCACAAGGCTCACCACGCGCGCCCCCGCAAACTGCAAAAACTCCTTCACCAGGTTCTGCCGCCCCTCGTTTTTCACGCGGAACACCATCCAGCGGTTGATCCAGAAGGCAAAAATCACGCAGATAATCCAGGAAACGATGTTGGAAATCTGCATCTGCGCCATATTCGCGCCGTTGATGGTGTGATCGGCGGAGAGCAGCATGCAACCGCCGTTTTTGATAATCAGGCTCAAAAGCGAGGTCAGGCCGCCCGCCACCAGGTAGCGCAGCAGCTCGTACTCCTTTTCGTGAGCGGCCAGAAAATCACGCAGCTTTTGAATCATATGGGGTATACCTCCCTTATCGTCAGTCCTCGCCATGGTCGCCCCGCGCGTAATCGACGGCCAGCAGGTCGCCAAGGGGCAGGGTAACGGGTGCTTTTTTGGCTCCGATGCGCAGCGTGACGGTTTCCGCGTCATAGGCCAAAACAGACACCGTCTTTTGCACGATGGCCCCGTGCAGAAGGAACATGGCGCGAAGCTTTCGGTCATGCTCCATGGCGTAGCGTAGGAAGCGCGTCATTGCAGATACTCCTTTGGCACCTCAAAAATGCGGTTCTGCCCGTCCGCGGTTTCAAAAACGAGCGGGAACAACTCCTCCAGCGCCGCTTCGTTCAACGCGTACTGGCTGCTTGCGCGCTCCCAGGGGCTTACGTACACGTATTGTACCTGATACCGCCTCAAAAGGTCAAGGTTTTGGGCGGGCTCCTGGTAAAAAGCGGCGATCTCCGCCCGGCGGGCCGCGGTGTTGAAGCCGTGATAGTACAAATAGGAGTCGCTGGAGCACAGAATGGTGCGCCCGGCCAGGGAGCTTACGGGGTTTAAATGCTGGTTGCCCGTTACAAACACGCAGTGCTCGGGGGTGTTTTCAAGCACGTATTGGGCGGTTTCAAGGTCGTTAGCGGAATAGGCCTGATAATCGCTCACGCATTCGCGCGCCACGGTGAGCGTGGAGGAGGCGAAGCAGCAAACCAGGAAAATCGCCGCCAGGCCCCGCCGCCCCGGTAGCCCCTTAAGACGGCCGAAAGCCTCGACGGCGTAATCCGCCGCCATGGGCAGGCACAAAAGGAACCATACGTAGAGCAGCTTGTTGTTATCGTATTCGTTGGGCTGGAACTTCACCAGCTCGGCCACGGCATAGATGAGGAACGCGCCCGCCGCGATCAGCCGGTGCTGGCGCAAATCGTCCGGCAGAGAGAGCGCGCCCCTGGGCTTGCGGCGGCACAGCGCCAAAAGGATGAGCGCATAGGGCACGCCCACGTTTTTCAGGTAGAACCACAGGTAGGTATCCACCAGGCCCCGGTTGCCGCGGTTATTGCTCCAGTTGAACCACAGGCTTAGAAAGTGATCGCTGTCCGTGGCCTGCACAAAGGTGAAGGCGAAAAGCTGCGGCAGCGAGAGCGCCGCGGCCACGGCGCCGTACACAAGCCAGGGCTGAAAGGCGCGAAAGCGCCCGCCGCGCGGCGCGCCGCACACGCAGTACAGGCACGCGCCCGCCGAGAACAGCGCCAGCGCCAGGTAGCTGTGCGTATGGATGAGCGGAAGGCCGCCCGCGAACAGGCCCAACAGCGCCAGCTCCCGCACGCCGTGGCGCTCGCGGCGGCACAGGGGCGGAATCAGCAGGTTGAGCGCGGGCATGAGCATGGTCCAGCCGCCCAGAATGCCCCGCTGGGGAATGAGCATATCGCAGATGATGTTCACCCAGCGCAGGTTATGCGGGTCGGGCTGATTGGTAGGCGTTTGGTAATACCCGTTCATCACGTTTCGCAGGTTATCCCACATGGAGGTAACGGAATAGCCCTCCACGGTCGCGTCAAACGTGTAAAGGAAGCCCATGCCCCCGTTTAGAAACAGCAGGAAAAACGCCAGCGCCGCCGCGCCCCGGCGGCGGCAGAGCTGCATGCACAAAAGCCCGTAGCCCGCAAACACCAGCGCCATCATCAGCGTGCCGCTGAACGCCATGGCCGCGTTCAGGGGCAGGCCCATCATGTACAGGGTGGAGGCAAAGCTGTCCGAAAGGTAGGGGTAGGCCATAGTCGCCCCCAGCATGAGGCTGTTATGCAGCGGGAAGGAGGCGTTTACAATGCTTGTGCAGATAGCCAGATGCAGCGATAAATCCCCGTAGGTGCTCTGGCCCACGTGGTAGCCGCCGTCCGCCGCAGGGCGGATGGAATGGGTGTACTGCAAATAGGCGCTAAGCACCGTGAGCGGCACAACCAGGCACGCAAGCGCCGCCAGACGGCGTTTTTGCGCCTCATCAAAGGGAAGCGCCGCGCGCCGGTCGCGCAGCGCCCAGGCAAGCCCCACAAGCAGCGCAAGCGTGCCCAGCGCCAGCCAGTGAGCCGCCAGGCTGAAGCGCACGGCATAGGCCCACAGAACCGGCAGCCACATCATCAAAAGCACACCCAGGGAAAGCCCCAGGTACGCGCGCTTCACGGCCTCCACGCGCGGCAGCAGAAGCCTTGCAATGGCCGCGCCGCCCGCTAGGAACGCAAGCAGATACACAATGGAAAGCAAGCCCTGTCCTCCTTATACGGATAGCATGGAGCGGAAGAACTGCACCGCCGTTTGCAGCGTTCCATCCGTGATGGTGCAAAGGCCGTGAAGCGCCTCCTCGCCTGTGAGCAGGAAGGGCGAAAAACGGTACACGCGCCCGCCCAGCTCCGCGTAGAAGCGCCCGTCCGTGGTCAGCGGGCTCAGGCACGGCACAGCCACGGCGCGCTCAAACTGAATTTCGATGGAGGTGACAAGCGCGTCCCAGGCCTGTCCGCCCGCCTGGCTGGGGGCGCTTGGCTCCAGGCGCACGGGCAAATCCACCTTGACCCCGCGCCCGGCCAGCAGGCGGATGCGCCGCGCGGCGGCCTCCGTGCCGCGGCCTGGAATCAGCGTTTGGCAAAGGCGCAGCTCCGCCGTGGCGGCGGGGCTTTGCGGCGTGCCCTGGGCCGCCAGGGAATACACCGTGCGGCGGGACACGAAAAACTGCTCCCGCACCGCGCGCTTACGCCACAAAAGCCGCATGAGCGGGAAGCTCACATACGGGCTGCGCACAAACCACCGCTGCAAAAGCGGAGCCCTGCGCCCCAGGGAAACCAGCATCTGCGCGCTGGCGGGGCACAGCGAGGCGCGCTTGCCGCAGCGGGAAAGCCGCGCGCCCGCGCGAAGCACCTTGGCCGTAGGCCCGGTGAGCGTGCCGCTTACAACGCCCTTTTCCGTAACGCCAATCAGCGCCAGGGGCGATTCCCTGGGCAGATAGGTGCGAAACGCCTCCATGGTGGCATAGCCGCCATAGTCCAGCACAAAGCAGGGCGTAAGCCCGCGCGCCTTGAGGTGCGCGGCAATGCTTTGCGCCCCCGCGCCGCCGCTGAGGCCGTCCATGCTGAAGGCCAGCAGCAGGTCGCCGCCGGGCTGGTAGCCGTCGCCAAGCAGGCCCTCCAGCGCCTCCAGCAGCGTGACGGCATGCGCGCGCTCCAGCGCGGCGCACTGAGGCGCATCACCCGGGGCGGAATCTTCCGTCGCAGGCGCGTCCAGATGGCACACAAACACCAGCGGCCCCGTGAGGCTCGCGCCGGGCATTTCCAGCAGCACCGCGCCGTTTGTAAAGCTTTTTTGCTCCAGCCGGGAAAAAACCAGCGGGTAGCGTTCGGATAGCACGCGCAAAACCCGGGCCGCGCCCTCGGGCGTATAAGCGGTATACGCATTGAGGCGGCAAAGCACGTCGCGCGCGCGCACATAATTGATGGGGGCT
>JALEIQ010000032.1 GCA_022769795.1 Clostridiales bacterium | reverse complement strand
CTTTGGCAAATGTTGTGTCGCAACTGCATTCTACCACGGGGAGAATAATCACTATGGATTTTTTCATTTAAGTGTCCAACTTGATTTTACAATCAACCTAAAGTTATTATTGACATTAACTAATAGTTATGATATTCTGTGCCTGAAGGTTTCCCATTGTATGGAAATGGGCGCAAGGAAAAGGAAAGGTGATGCAAATGCGTAAGGGGACAAAGACGCTTGCGATTCTCACGGCCATAATGCTGATGGCCGCAATGCTGCCGGCTGCCGGCTGCCGCTATAGCTGCGGAGGCTGACTTTACTGTTGTACGCGATGGCACAACAGTTTCTGCGGATGCCGCTTCTATCAATAAGGAGCTAGAAACGGGAAGCGTGTTTACAATTACGCTCAACCGGAGCGTGAACGCGAACCTTGTGCTGTCCGCTGGCAAGACGTTTACCCTCAAGCTGAACGGGAACACCCTTACCGGCGCCAGCGACGACGCGATTGCCAACAAAGGCGCCCTGACGGTGGAAGGTCCCGGCGCGGTGAGGAATAACGTAAGCGGCAAGGGCGCGCTGGTGAACTATCCCGACGCGAAGGCCACGCTCAACGGCGGCGAATTCAGCGCGACCAGTTGGTATACTATCAAAAACATGGGCGATATGACAATCAACCAGGCCGCAAAAGTGACGACTTCCTCCGGCAGCTCCAGCCTGATTGCCAACGGATGGTATGGAAATGCGGGCAATGACCGCAATCAGCCCTATCCCGCCTCGGGAACGACTGCGAACCTGACCATTAACGGCGGCACCTTTAGCGGCGGCATGAATACCGTAAAAAACGACGACTGCGGAAGCCTGAAAATCGTGGATGGAAGCTTCTCCAATACGACCGGCCCGACGCTGCTGAACTGGCATATCGCGGAAATTCAGGGCGGCGATTTTAGCGTTCCCAGCGGACATGTGCTTGCCAACGGCTATCTGGAGCCGGGAAAGGATGCGGGCAAGCTTACGGTCAGCGGCGGTACGTTTACGTCCGGTAGCGGCGATCAGACCGCGATGCTGGGCTATGGCGACGGCACAAAACACGGGGGCGCCGTCAACATCAACGGCGGCGAGTTCCATGGAACCATCACGGGGATAACTGGCTCTCAGGTTACGGTTACGCAGGGCACGTTCTCCAGCGTGCCTGCCACCGGCACCGTGGCCAGCGACGCGACGGTAGCCGGGGTGAAGGGGTTTTACTACATCGGCGGCGCGGATCGGGTGGCCGCTAAGGTTGCGAATCTGCTTCAAAGCGGAGATACGGTGGAGGTGCTTCAGGGCAACCTTGTGCTGACCGGCGTTGCCGGGAACGTGACGGTTCAGAATTCCGGCAGCGGCAGCGTGAAGGTGAACGGGGAAACCGTTGTGAAGGACAAGCCGGTAACGACACAGACGCAGCACAACCATGTCTATGGCCCCTATGAAAGCAACGAGAAGGGGCACTGGGCCGAATGCGTGGGCTGCGGAGAAAAGGAAGCCGTTCAGGCCCACGAATACATCGGAAACGGCAATATTTGCAAAATATGCGGCTATAAGCGCGCAGCCGCCGCACCGCAGGACGGCGCGAAGGTTCTTCCCAAAACCGGCGACGATACCCCGCTTGCCGCGCTGTACGCGCTGCTGGCCGCCGCCTTGGGCGCCTGCGTGGCGCTTGGCATTCGCCGCAGGCGCAGCGCGTAAGCCAAACCAGAAAACTCACCCCAGCCCCAGAGGGGCCGCCAGGCACGCCGCCTGCGCGGCCCCTCATTTTTGCCGCGTGTTGCCTGTCTTTTTTCGGTAGAAACATTGACATTGGGGCAGAAAGCATGGTATTATGATATGGTTGTCCGCAATATGCGTTTTTCGTATGCCATTCTTGCGCGATAAAGGCGCGGGAACCAAGCGGCGAAGGGCGCGTGACATGGCAACCGGCAAAGGAGGCGTTTTTGGATGGAGGAACTGCTAAAGCAGGCTGGCAAGCGGGTGGCGGGCACCAAGCAGGTGCTGCGCGCCGTTGAGGAAGGCCGCGCCGCGCACGTTTTTTTGGCCAAGGACGCGGACGGCTTCATCTACCACAGGCTCAACGCCCTGTGCGAGGAAAAGCGCGTGCCGGTTACCGTGGCGGAAAGCATGCAGGAGCTTGGTAAGCTCTGCAAGGTGGGCGTCCCCACGGCGTCCGCCGCCGTGCTCAAGTAAGCGCGGCATTCCCCAACCGACTATAAGACCGCCAGGGTTGCGGCTGTTTTATAGCATATCAATTCGGAGGTGTTTCCATGCCCACGATCAATCAGTTGATCCGCAAGGGACGGGAAAAGGTTGAAAAATGGTCGACGGCTCCTATCCTGCAGGGATGCCCGCAGAAGCGCGGCGTGTGCCTGAGCGTAAAGACCACGACCCCCAAAAAGCCTAACTCCGCCCTGCGTAAGATTGCCCGTATCCGCCTGACCAACGGCATCGAAGGTACGTGCTACATTCCGGGTATTGGCCACAACCTGCAGGAGCACAGTGTGGTGCTGATCCGCGGCGGCCGTGTGCGCGACCTGCCTGGCGTACGTTACCACATCATCCGCGGCGCTCTTGACACGGCTGGCGTTGCCAAGAGGATGCAGGCCCGTTCCCTGTACGGCGCAAAGCGGCCCAAGAAGTAAGACGTTTTCCTGCGCTGCTGTTTGCAGTTCATTTCGGAGTGGGCGCAGGCGTGTGCGCCAGACCCCCGCAACCCAAAGGGGCGGGGCGCATGCACACCGCGTGACTTTCCCGTAGGGCGGGAGCGGTCGATGCTGAAGGCCGCCAGAAACCTGTACGCAAGCGCGCTTTGAAAACGCATTCCAAGGCCACCCCAAAAAATCTTACGTTGTGCTTTGAGCACATTGCGGCAAAGAATCCGCCGCAACGAAGGAGGAAATCAAATGCCCCGTCGTGGATTTATTCCCAAGCGCGAGGTGCTGCCCGATCCCGTTTACGGGACCACGGTTGTGACCAAGCTCATCAACCAGATCATGTTGGACGGCAAGCGCGGCACCGCGCAGCGCATCTGCTACAGCGCGTTTGAAACCGTGAAGGAAAAGACCGGCAAGGACGCGACCGAGGTGTTCAACGCCGCGCTGAGCAATGTGTCCCCCCAGCTGGAGGTTAAGGCCCGCCGCGTGGGCGGCGCCACCTACCAGGTGCCTATCGAAATTCGCCCCGAACGCCGCCAGACCCTGGCCCTGCGCTGGCTGGTGGAGTTCAGCCGCAAGCGCGGCGAAAAGACCATGGCCGAGCGCCTTGCCGCTGAAATGATGGACGCCGCCAACAACACCGGCGCGGCTGTTAAGCGCAAGGAAGAAATGCACCGCATGGCCGAGGCCAACAAGGCCTTCGCGCACTACCGCTGGTAATGCGCAGGGGCGCGGGCGTGGCGCCCGCGCCTGGATGAAGAATGAGAGAAAGTCGAATTTGAAAGGAGACCCTCCGTTATGCCTAGAAGTCACCCATTGGAAAAGGTGCGCAACATCGGCATCATGGCTCATATCGACGCCGGTAAAACCACCACTACCGAGCGCATCCTGTTCTACACAGGGCGCGTTCACCGTCTGGGTGAGACGCACGAGGGCGCGGCCACCATGGACTGGATGGCGCAGGAGCAGGAGCGCGGTATTACCATTACCTCCGCTGCTACCACCTGTCAGTGGAAAGGCCACCGCATCAACATTATTGATACTCCCGGTCACGTTGACTTCACCGTTGAGGTGGAGCGCAGCCTGCGCGTGCTGGACGGCGCTGTAAGCGTTTTCTGCGCCAAGGGCGGCGTGGAGCCCCAGAGTGAAACCGTTTGGCGTCAGGCCAACAAGTATCATGTGCCCCGTATGGCGTATGTGAACAAGATGGACATCATGGGCGCGGATTTCTTCCGCGTTGTGGATATGATGAAGGATCGTCTGGGCGCAAACGCCGTGCCAATCCAGCTACCCATCGGCAAAGAGGCTGATTTCAAGGGCATTATCGACCTCGTTCGCATGCGCGCCGAAGTCTATTACGACGACGAAGGCAAGGATGTGCGCGATGAGGAGATCCCTGAGAACCTGCGCGAGCAGGCTGAGGAATATCACCAGAAGCTGATTGAAGCCGTCGCTGAGAGCGACGAGGCCCTGATGGAGAAATTCTTCGAGGGTGAGGAGCTTACGGTGGAGGAGATTAACGCCGCCATCCGCAAGGCTACCATCGACTGCACCATGAACCCCGTGCTGTGCGGTACGTCCTACCGCAACAAGGGCGTGCAGCCCCTGCTGGACGCGGTGGTGGAGTACATGCCCTCCCCGCTGGATATTCCCGCCATCAAGGGTACCGATCCCGACGATCCCGAGAAGGAGATGGAGCGCCATCCCAGCGATAGCGAGCCCTTCTCCGCCCTGGCCTTCAAGATTATGACCGACCCGTTCGTTGGCAAGCTGGCCTTCTGCCGCGTATATTCCGGCGTGCTGGAAAGCGGCAGCTACGCCTACAACTCCACCAAGGGCAAGCGCGAGCGCATTGGCCGCCTGGTGATGATGCACGCCAACCACCGCGAGGAGGTTGAAACCGTCTACACCGGCGATATCTGCGGTATCGTGGGCCTGAAGGACACCACCACCGCCGATACCCTGTGCGACGAGAAGAACCCCATCATCCTGGAGTCCATGGAGTTCCCGGATCCCGTTATCCAGGTCGCCATCGAGCCCAAGACCAAGGCCGGTCAGGAAAAGATGACCATGGCGCTGGTCAAGCTGGCCGAGGAGGACCCCACCTTTAAGACCTACACCGACCAACAAACCGGTCAGACCATCATCGCCGGCATGGGCGAGCTGCATTTGGAGATCATCGTTGACCGCCTGATGCGCGAGTTCAAGGTGGAGGCCACCGTTGGCAAGCCGCAGGTCGCTTACCGCGAAACCATCCGCAAGTCCGCCAAGGCCGAGGGCCGCTATGTGCGCCAGACCGGCGGTCACGGCCAGTTCGGCCATTGCTGGATTGAGATTACGCCCGTTGAGCCCGGCGTTGGCTATTCCTTTGAGAATAACATCGTGGGCGGCGTGATTCCCAAGGAGTTCATCGCGCCTATCGACGCCGGTATCCGCGAGGCCGCGCAGAGCGGCATCTTGGGCGGCTTCGAGGTTGTGGACTTCAAGGCGAGCGTGTACGACGGCAGCTACCACGATGTTGACTCCTCTGAAATGGCATTTAAGATCGCCGGTTCCATGGCCTTCAAGGAGGCCCTCAGCAAGGCGGATCCCTGCCTGCTGGAGCCCATGATGAAGGTGGAGGTCATCATCCCCGAGCAGTACATGGGCGACGTAATTGGCGATATCTCCAGCCGCCGCGGCCGCATCGAGGGGATGGAGGCCCGCATGGGCGAGCAGACGGTGCATGCCTACGTGCCGCTGAGCGAGATGTTCGGTTACGCGACCGACCTGCGCAGCCGCACCCAGGGCCGCGGCCTGTTCACGATGCAGTTTGACCATTACGAGGAAGTGCCCAAGTCCATCGCCGAAAAGGTGACGGGCGAGCGCAAGGGCAACTAAGCGTTGTATTGAAGCAGTTTGCTGCTTACAAGCGTAATAACCGTTCTTTCTGATAGGAGGAAAATGACTTATGGCTAAGGCTAAGTTTGAACGCACCAAGCCGCACGTAAACATTGGCACGATCGGTCACGTAGACCACGGCAAGACGACCCTGACGGCGGCGATCACGATGACGCTGGCGCAGCTGGGCGAGGCGCAGGCGATGAAGTACGAGGACATCGACAAGGCGCCCGAGGAAAAAGCGCGCGGCATAACAATCAACACGGCGCACGTGGAGTATGAAACCGCGAAGCGGCACTACGCGCACGTGGACTGCCCCGGCCACGCCGACTATGTAAAGAACATGATCACCGGCGCCGCGCAGATGGACGGCGCGATCCTG
>JALEIQ010000019.1 GCA_022769795.1 Clostridiales bacterium | reverse complement strand
AAACAGGGTTCACCTGCGCCTGCGGCGCGGCCGGTGAACCCTGCAAGGAAACCTTGCTACGCAAGGCTTCCGAACCCACCGCACATGTCGCTGGGTTCGGATTACAGTCGGAGGGCTGCGGCCCTCCGACACCTCCCAGGGATTTATCAACAGTTTGAAATATACGGACTTATTTTACCAGATTGCCCCCTGAAACTCAAGAAAGAACCACCGTAAAAACAAGAGTCCCGCGCGCGCGGGGCGTGCGGGACTGTCAGGTATGCATATCTTGTCCATGCCCCGCGGCGTCAGGTCCTTTTCTGGGAATCTCCCGCCTTCAGCTGCGCGATGTTTTGCAAGTATCCTTCCACCGTTTCGCCCTCGGTGATCCCCCAATCCTCGCGGAGAATCTCGACCACGCGCTCATACGCCTCAATCGCGCCGTCCGTATCCCCGCGAATTTCGCAGATTTGCGCGATGCTGTCCTCGTTATCCGTGTAGCGCGGCGGCGCCTGGCGCGCAATCGCCTCGCGGTAGCAGGCGATGGCCTCGTCGTAGCGCGCCTGCTTGGCGTAGGCATCCGCGCGCATCGACCAGGCGAACCAGTTCTCCGGGTATTCCTCCACCATGCGTTTCCAGATGCGGTCAGCCTCGTCGCGCTTGCCCGCGGCAAAGGCAATCCAGCCCTCGTACAGCGGCGTATGGTAGTCCTCGCCCAGCGCCGCGCGCATGCCCGCGAGCGCCTCCCCGGCCTCGGTAAGCCGCCCGTCCTTGATGAGGCTGTCCAGCAGCCACATGAAGCCCGGCGCGTAGCCCGGATGCTCCTTTGTAAAGCGCTTGTAGTAGTTGATGGCACGCGTGTGGTTGGTTGCGCACCAGTCCCACAGCCCGCCGCCCAACGCCGCGGCCAGCAGCGAGTGGTTGTCCTTCTTTTCCGGCTCCTCCTCGAGCGCCTGCCGCGCGTAGTCCTCCGCCAGACTGGCATACCCGCGCGAGCGGTGCATGCACAGATCCGCCAGCAGCGTCAGGCACCGGCCCCGGTAGCGGGCGCTGTGCGCGCCCTCCTGCGCCCGGGCCATGGCGTAGTCAAAGTCCGCGCGCGGAAGCATCGCCTCGCGCTCGAGCATCGCCTCAATGCGGTCGAGGTGCTGCTCCTGCGAGCGCTCGAACAGCTCGTCAATCGTCACGCCGAACACGGCGGACAGCTCCGGCAGCAGCGCGATGTCCGGGCAGCCCTGCTCCGACTCCCAGCGCGAAACGGCCTGCGCCGTCACGTTCAGCTTCTGCGCCAGCTGCTCCTGCGTCAGGTTGCAGCGCAGCCGGTTTGCGCGAATGGTTTTTCCCATGTTCATGTGCGTTTCCGCCTTTCCTCATTGTGGGGACGTCCTCGATGGCCGTAGCGTACCACACAAAGCGGCGCGCGCACAAGCGAGCGCCGCTTGACCCCGGCTCAATGGAAAATTGAATCGTATGCCTGAAGCCGCGCGGCACGGGAGCCCCTTGGAAAAACGGGGCCGTTAAACCGGCTGCTGGCGAACCCTTTTGCGGTATTGGGCGGGGCTTTCCCCGCATACCCGCTTAAAGCGCTGGCAGAAATAGCACACATCCGGAAAGCCCACCGCCTGGCCGATTTCCGATAAATTGGCCGGGGTTTCCTCCAGCAGCTCCTTGGCGGCCTCGATGCGCGCCTGCAAAATCAGCTGGCCCGGCGTTTTTTGGAATTCCTTGCGGCAAAGGTCAAAAAGCTTGCTTTTGCCCATGTGCATTTCCGCGCAAAGCTCGTTCAGGGAAATGGGGCTGGCGTAGCGCTGAAGGATGTAGTGCTTCAAATGGTGCGCGTCGCTCATCTGCGCGATGGACAGCATGCCCTGCAGGCGCACCTCCGAGATGCAGGCGTGGATGATTTCAATCAGGGAGGCAAGCTGGGCGGAGGAAACCTGCTGAAGCCTGGCGTAGCTTTCCTCCAGCGCCTGCATATCGGGGGCCCAGGAGATAAGCGCGGAGGTGCGCTGCCACTGCCTTTCCCGGGAACTGTCATCCAGAAATTGCCCAAATAGGATGGACGCGAGAATTTGCCCGTTTTCCACCACGGGCATGGCAACCTCTATCAGGCCGCAATGGCAGCGGTATTTCTTCATTTTTTGCGTGGCGTTCATTTCCCGAAGCGCCATTTTGTCGCAGTTGTGGCAGCGCTCCAGGCCGCCGGGCGTTTCCTTCACCAGGCGGCAAAACTCCGCCTGGCGGCTGGAGGTGAACACCTCCTTTGCCTGATCGTCCATAAGGGCGAACTTTAACCCAAGGCAGATATGAAGATGCTTGAGCAGCGTAGCCAGCTTTTGAAATTCCTCACCTGTCAGCATCGGCCTTCCTCCTTCCCTGGCAGCGGGGGCCTTTGCCTAATAGTATACGACTATTTTTCAAAAAACGGAAGATCGCAACATAAGTTCGCACGTTTCTCTCTCCCGAAACCGGCGCTGCTTTGGTATGCTATTCGTATCAAAAATACAGGAGGCGATCCCTGATGACAAAACCAACGCTGGTTGTAATGGCCGCCGGTCTGGGCAGCCGCTACGGGGGGCTGAAGCAGATGGCGCCCGTGGACGGGGCCAACCATATCCTGATTGACTTTTCCATTTATGACGCGGTTCGGGCGGGCTTTGACAAGCTGGTGTGCATCATCAAGCCGGAGATGGAGCGGGACTTTCACGAAACGATTGGACGGCGGGTCGCGCCGTTTATCGACTTGCATTACGCCTTCCAGCGGCTGGAAACACTTCCGGAGGGCTATTCGGTTCCGCAGGGCCGCGCCAAGCCGTGGGGCACCGCCCACGCGGTGCTGTGCGCCAGGGAGCAAATCCATACCCCCTTCGCAGTCATCAACGCGGATGATTTCTATGGCCGTTCCGCCTTTGAAAGCATCCAGCGCTTTTTGGGGGAGCCCCATGCCGCCAGCGAACATGCCATGGTGGGCTACCGGGTGGAAAACACCCTGACGGAGAACGGATCCGTGGCCCGCGGCGTGTGCGAAACGGACGCGGACGGCTATCTGGTGGGCGTAACGGAGCGCACCCGCATTGAGCCGCGGGAGGGCGGCGCGGCTTTTACCGAGGATGGGGAGCATTTCACCTTTGTGCCCGCAGGAACCATTGTGTCCATGAATCTGTGGGGCTTCCAAACCAGCATTCTGGACGAAATCGAGAACCGTTTCGCCGCCTATCTGGACGCGAACCTGCCGGTGAACCCCCTGAAATGCGAATATTTCCTGCCCCTGATTCCCAACGCGCTCATTCAGGAGGGCAAGGGAACCGTAAAGGTGCTCGACACCCACGAAAAGTGGTATGGCGTTACCTACAAGGAGGATATGCCCAGGGTTCAGGCGGCCATTGCCCGCATGAAGGAGCAGGGCGCGTACCCTGCGGAGCTGTGGAGAAAAGAATCGTAAAAGGGATGAACAAGGGGAGCCGGGACGGACAGTCTTATCCGTTCCGGCTTCTTTTCGTTGCCGCCCTGCCCGTTCCATTTCCTCCCTTGACTTCCTCCTTGAATCCGTCGTATCATATAAAGTGAGGAGGTATAGTTGCATGCAAAACGAAACGCTTCCCGTATGCCCGCGCTGCGGCAAGGCCGCGCGGCAGGCGGACGCCGCCTTTTGCCCCTATTGCGGCGCGCCCATGGAGGAACAGCCCGCCCAGCCCGTGCCGGAGGGCGCGCAAAGGCTGCTGGATGAAGCCGCCAGGCAGCCCGATCCCAAAAAGAAGCACGCGCTGCTGCTGGACGCCCAGCGCCAGTATCCCGATTGCCTGGAGGTGGCGCAGGAGCTGCTGTTTTTGGGGCGGCTGTATGAGCGCAACCCCCGCAAGCTGGATTTTTCCGTTATCAAATGCTATCTGTGGCATATGTACCTGACCCCGGATCAGTTTACCACGGAGCAGCGGGCCGAGATGCGCGCAGAGCTGTTTGAGCACCCCGACCTGAAGCGCTGCCAGGCTTTGGCGCCCAATGCCGAAGCGTTTACCCGGCAATACCTGGAGCGCCTGGCCCAGGAGTTTGTGCGCCTGTTTTTGCGCGGCAGCAGCACGTATATGCATTCGTTCTTCGGCATCCGCTTTGACGGGCGCGCCTCTAAAACGCTGGCCGCTCCCGCCGCCGCCATGCTGCGCCGCATCCACGCGGATGTAGACCTGCCGTCCGAGCGCCGTGAGATGCTCTATAACGCCCTGTACCGCGGCTATCTGCGCGAAATGGGCGGCGACAGCCAGTGGCTGGACGCCCAGCTCAGGGAGCAGGGCCTGCCCCTTGGGCCAAAGCCCTGAGCCTTTCAAAGCCGATTGTTAAAGGAGGGATTTTGTGGAGCGTTTCCACTCCCAAAGGCGCGTGCCGCCCAGCGGCATGCCCAGCGAAGCGCCCCGGCCGCCCAAGGGCGCGCTTGAGGGGACGCAGAAGCCGCGCGACGCGCTGCCCCCGCAAAAGCCCGTTACGGATGAGGAACCCGCCGTGCGCCAGCCCTCCCGGCTGAGGCGCATTCTCAAGCGCATTGGGCTTGGCCTGCTAATGGCGCTGGCGCTGGCGTTCGCCTATGTGTTTCTGCTTTTAGGCGAGCCGGACGAGGAGGCCAAGCTGGCCGAGCCTGTTGTGGAGGAGGCCATTACCCTGCCCATGAGCGCGCTGGACATGCCCGGCGAGGCCAATGTGCAAAGCTTGGCGGATTCCTTCGGGCAGCCGGTGCTCTCGCTGTACGGCGGGCTGCAAATGCAGAAGGCGCGCATCTACGATACGGCCTTTGGCGGCGGCTACGCCCGCCGCGTAACCCTTACCTATGCCTTTGAGGACGGCGCTTTGCTTACGGTGGACAGCCTGCGCCCCACGGCGGCGGTCACGCTGCTTGGCGCAAGCGGCTACCGGCTTGACGCAAGCAGCCTGTACGCCCTGGCCGGCCTGGACGCGGCCCGCATGGACAACGACGCGCAGGCCTGCATATTCGCCCAAAGCGATACGGCGGTATACGCCGTTACCTGCCCCGCGCAGCACGCCGCCGAGCTCAGCGAACTGCTGCGCCAAACCACGCTAATCGCCCCCTCCGGCGAATAACACAGAAGGAGCGAACCTTTCCCATGCATACCCCGACCCAACGCGCTATGAAAACCTCCGTACTGATCCGCCGCTTTTTGCCCTACTTCCGCAAATACCTGCCCATTCTGGCGTTCGATCTTGTGTGCGCGGCCCTGACCACCGTGTGCGACCTGGTGCTGCCGCTGATTGTGCGCAACATCACCAGCCTGGCGGCCAACGACCTGGCGGCCCTCACGGTAAGCTACGTGCTGCGCCTGGGCGGCGTCTATGTGCTTTTGCGCGTGATCGACGCGGCTGCCAACTTCTACATGAACTCGCGCGGGCACATCATGGGCACCTACATCGAGCGCGATATGCGCAACGACCTGTTTGCGCATTTGCAGGAGCTGGGCTTTGCGTATTACAGCAACGCCAAAATCGGCCAGATCATGGCGCGCATCACCAGCGACCTGTTTGACGTTACGGAGTTCGCGCACCACTGCCCGGAGGAATTTTTTATCGCGGGCATTAAAATCGTGGTGCCCTTTGTGATCCTGATGGGCACAAGCCCCACGCTTACGCTGATCATCTTCGCCATGGTGCCGCTGATGCTTGTGTGCACCCGCTTCTTTAACAATCGCATGCGCGCGGTGTTCAAGGAAAGCCGCCATCAGGTGGGCGAGATCAACGCCCAGGTGGAGGACAGCCTTTTGGGCATCCGCGTGGTCAAAAGCTTTGCCAACGAGCCCATGGAGATTGAAAAGTTTCACCAGGGCAACGACGAGTTTGTGCGCATCAACACCCGCAAATACATCTACATGGGCGGCTTCAACACCTCCACGCGCGTGTTTGACGGGCTGATGTACATCGTGGTTGTGGTGGCGGGCGCGCTGTTCATCATCCGGGGGGCCATCACCCCGTCGGATTATATGGCGTACCTGCTGTATGTGAGCACGCTGCTTACCTCCATCCGCCGCATCGTGGAGTTTATGGAGCAGTTCCAGCGCGGCATGACGGGCATCGAGCGCTTTTGCGAAATTATGGACGAGCAGCCCGATATCCAGGACGCGCCCGACGCCAGGGAGCTTGCGAACGTGCGTGGCGACGTAACCTTCGACCATGTAAGCTTCCATTACAGCGATAACGATAAGAACGTGCTGGCCGATATCAACTTCCACGTGAAGGCGGGCGAGCGCGTGGCGCTGGTAGGCCCCAGCGGAGGCGGAAAAACCACGCTGTGCAACCTGATTCCGCGCTTCTACAACGTATCCGGCGGCCGCATTTTGATTGACGGGCAGGATATTACCACGCTCACCCAGCGCAGCCTGCGCGAGAACATCGGCGTGGTGCAGCAGGACGTGTACATGTTCTCCGGCACCATTTACGATAACATCGCCTACGGCATGCCCTCCGCCACCCAGGAAAAGGTGATGGAGGCCGCCAGGCTGGCCGGCGCGCATGAGTTTATCATGGAGCTGCCGGACGGCTACCAAACCTTTGTGGGCGAACGCGGCGTAAAGCTGTCCGGCGGGCAGAAGCAGCGCGTTTCCATCGCGCGCGTATTTTTGAAAAATCCGCCCATCCTGATACTGGACGAGGCCACCAGCGCCCTGGATAACGAAAGCGAGCGCCTGGTGCAGCAGTCCCTGGAAAAGCTGAGCGAGGGCCGCACCACGTTTACCATCGCGCACAGGCTTACCACCATCCGTAACGCCAGCACCATTTGGGTGCTTACCGAAAACGGCATCGAGGAGCAGGGAACGCACCAGCAGCTCATTAAAAAGGGCGGCCTGTACGCGCACCTGTATCAAATGTATACGGAGGACGGGCAATGAGCATTCAGTTTGCAAAGGTCGCGCCGGAACAGTTTCAGGAGATATGCGCGCTGTATCAGGACGTGATTCGCGATATGCGCGCGCGGGGACTGAAGCAATGGGAGTGGGATGTGTACCCCACTCGCGCGCAGTTGGAAACCGATACCGAGCGGGGCCAGCTATACCGCATGGACAGCGATGGCAGGCTGCTGGCCGCCTTTGTGGTGTGCGGCGACATGGGCGAGGAATACGCCCAAATTTCGTGGCATTACGGCGTGAGGCCCGCCACCATGCACCGCTTTGCCATGCTGCCGGAATGCTTTGGCACCCGGCTTGCCGCGCGGGTTTTGGCCTTTGTAAAGGAGGAGGCTCTGCGCCTGGGCTACGACAGCCTGCGCATGGATGTGTGCGGCGAGGATGAAAAGATGCTTGCGCTGTTTGCCTCGGAAATGACGCGCGAGGCGGGGCGCATCACCTTTGAGGATCCCTCCGCCGCGTATGCCTGCTTTGAAGCGCCGCTAAGCGCGGCGTGCCCCATGCTGCCAATCCGCATGTATCCCGCCTACCGCTACGGCGATATGACCCCCTGGGGCGGCGACGGCCTGCGGGTTGCTTACCGCCGCGACATTCCCGACGAGCGCACCGGCGAGGCGCTGGAGATCAGCGCGATTCCCCAGTTGGAGAGCCGCACCGACCTGGGCGAAACCCTGCCCGAGCTCATCCGGCGCGACGGCGCGCGCCTGACGGGCGATTACGCGGAGCGTGAATTTCCGCTGCTGTTGAAGCTGCTTTCGGCCAGGCAGCCCCTTAGCGTGCAGGTGCACCCGGACGACGCTTACGCCCGCGAGCATGAAAACAAGCTTGGCAAAACCGAGGCATGGGTTATCCTGAAGGCCGAGGAGGGCGCGAACATCCTATACGGCATGCGGGAGGGCGTTACTCTTGACGCTCTGCGCGAGGGGCTGGAAGGCGGCGTGGATATCGAGCCGCTGATCGAGCGCGTGCCCGTGGCTCCCGGCGACGTATTTTATATGCCCAGCGGCATGGTGCACGCCATTGGCGGAGGCATTGTGCTTTACGAAATCCAGCAGTCAAGCGACGTGACCTACCGCCTTTGGGACTACAACCGCGTAAACGCCGCGGGGGAGAAGCGCCCCCTGCACATTCGCCAGTCGCTGGATGTGATTGATCCGGCGCTGCGCGGGCGGCGCGCGCACATGCCGGAGGAAACATTCACCGGCGTTGAAAGGCTGCTGGATGTGCCCGCCTTCCGCCTGGAATGCGCCTGCGTAAACGGCGAATGCGAGCTGGCCCCGTATCCGCACGGCTTCCGCATGCTTACGGCCCTGGCGGGGCTGTTGCTCAGCTGGCAGGGCGACGCGATGGAGCTTGCCGCGGGGGACAGCGTGCTCCTGCCCGCCGCCTGCCCCGCCGTGACGCTGATGGGCGTGGGCAGGGCGTTGATTTCCACGCCGCCCGCCGTACAGGGCTGATTTTTTCCCGTTGCTTTGAATGAGGAGGCGATGCGCTGTGGCGCGCATTCCGTGCAAGCTCTACGCGGCCCGGGCCGCCGCCGCGCTTGCCTACCTGGCGTTGAGCGCCGCGCTTTATCTTGCTACGCCGTGGATTCGCCCGGCAAACTCGGTGCTGGTATTCCTGGCGGCGATGTGCGCGGCGGTGGGGTGGATGTTCCCACGCGTGCTGGGCTGCGCGGAGCTGGCGGGCTACCGCAGGGGCGGCATGCCCGCGGGCGTGTGCGCCGTGGCGCTGTACGCATCCTTCGCCAGCTTTGGATACCGGCTGTTTCTATCCGGGGAGCGCATGGTTTGCAGCGTGGGACGGCTGCTTGCGCTGGGAATGGGAGCAATCTGGTTTGTGCCGGTTCTGGCTGTGCTGCTATACCTGCTGGAGGGGACGTGCCGCGCAATGGCGCGGCGCGCGGAGCCTGGCGGGCAAGCGCTTCAACGGGATTTCTGGCTGATATGGGGCGTGGCGCTGGCATGCCAGGCCGTTGTGATCGCAAGCTTTTGGCCGGGCGGCTTTCCGCTGGACAGCGTGTTGCAGCTATACCAGGCCAAGGGCCTTTCCCCGCTTAATGACTGGCACCCGGTGATGCACACGCTGCTGCATCGCTTTTTCCTGATGTTTTGGGATCATCCCGGATTTTTGGTGATTGTGCAGGGCGTGGCGTTTACGCTGGTTGTGGCGCGCGCCGCGCTCACGGCCTGCCGCTTCGGCGCGCGGCTGCGCACGGTGCTCATTGGCACGGCGGTATTCTGCCTGTTGCCCAACCAGGCGCTAAGCAACATTGGCCTGCTCAAGGATTTTCCGTTCACGTATGCGATGGTGTGGGGCGTTTTGCTGCTTGGCGAGCTGGCGATGGATGATACGCGCCTGCGCAGGCCGGGCTATGCCATCCAGCTTGTGGCGTGCATGTTTTTGATTGGCACGTTGCGGCACAATGGCATTTTGCCCATGCTGTTTATGGCGGCGGCGCTGGTGGGCGTAACGGCCCGCCATTGGCGAACGGTTCGGGCGCGCGGGCTTGTGTGCGCGCTGTGCGCCGTATTGCTGTTTGCGGGCTATAAGGGGCCGCTGATGAAGGCGCTGAATGTGGAGAAGCAGGCGATTTCTTCATACAGCACCATGTTTTGCGCCGTTGGCGCCGTGCTGCATAACGAAGAAAGCCTATCGCCCCAAAGCATGCAAAAGCTGGAAACCGAAATGCCCCTGGACGAGTGGAAAACCTATTATAACCGCTTTGAGGGCCGGGATCGCTATACCTGGTATGGCTCCAACAAGTTCCTTTTGGATGGGTTTTCCTCCCGTGAGGCGTTCCAGATCTATTTGGAGGCGCTGTGGCGCTACCCGGACATCGTTATCAAAGACCGGCTGGACGGCGCAAACCTTTTGTGGGACGTTACCCAGCCGGACGAGAGCTTTAACACGGATTTTTCTGATCATACGCTGCCCGCGCCCGAGGTGGGGCTGGGGTACTGCGGAGAAGGGGAAAAGTATCAGAACCCGTCCCTGCCCGCGCGCGCCTATCGGTTTACCACAAGGTTTGCGTTTCCTGGCGAGCGGGCGCATGACCAGCTTTCCAACATGCTTTTATGGCGCTCCGGCGCATATGTGATTTTGCTGTTGGCGCTGGTGCTGTTCTGGCGCAAAAACCGGCTGCATGGCCCGTGGCTGGCCTCGCTGCCGCTGTGGGGCAATCTTGCCGCAATGCTGCTGGTTTTATACCACCAAAGCTTCCGTTATGTGTATTTTGTGCAGGCATGCGTGGCGTGCCTGCTGTTGCTTACGATTCTGTTTGCTGTACGCGAGGGCGGGGCGGGGGAATGATTTTCCCGCCCTGTCCGTTTCAGCCCTCCTCCCCCAGGCATACAACCTGAGCGCCGATCCTTTCCAGAAAGCGGCTGTCGTGCTCCACCAGCAGCATGGTGGGTTCGTACGCGCGGATCAGCGTTTCCACCTGCACGCGGCTGAGCACGTCGATGTAATTGAGCGGCTCGTCCCACACATACAGATGCGCCGGGGCGCACAGGCTTTGGGCCAGCAGGATTTTCTTTTTCTGGCCCTGGCTTAGGCTCTCCAGGCTTTGCTCAAATTGCTCGCGCCCAAAATCCATGTTGCGCAGGATGGCCTTGAAAAGCGTTTCGTTAAGCCCTTCGCGAGCGATGAGCTCCCGCAGGCTGCCGCGCAGGCCGTCCGTTTCCTGCGGAACATAGGAAATCACCATGCCACTGGCGATGGAAACCCGGCCCTCCAGCGCGTTTCCCACGCCGCACAGGGCCTTGAGCACGCTGCTTTTGCCGCAGCCGTTGGGGCCGGTAAGCGCCAGGCGCTGCCCCTGGCGCAGCGTAAAGCGCACGCCCTCCAGCACGGTGTGCCCGCCGTAGCGCACCGCGCCTTCTTCCACGCGGATGAGCGTATCCTTGGGGTGCCTGAGCACATTCAGCCTGAGCTCGCCCACCCTTTCCACGTTGTGCAGCAGGGCGCTTTTTTCCTCTATGGCGCGCTCGCGGCGGCGAAGGGTGCTGGTGGCGCGCTTCATCATGGCGGCGCTGCGCGCGCCCACATATCCGCGGTCAACCGCCGCCGCTTCGCTGGGCGGCACGTGATACTTACCCCTTTCGGCGCGGCTGCTCCACGCGGCGGCGCGCTGGGCGCTTTGCTCCAGGCGGCTGATATCGCGCTTCAAATCCTCGTTGCGGGCCTGCTCAAAGGCGTTTTGACGGTTCAGGCGTTCCTCCCAGGTATCGTAATCGCCCCGCGTTACCCAGGCGTCGCTGCGGTTTAGGGAGCACACATGGTCGATGCAGCGGTTGAGAAACGCGCGGTCGTGGCTCACCAGCAAAAAGCCGTCCTTTTTGCGCAGGTATTCGGCCACAAGCCCGCGGCCGTATGCGTCCAGATGATTGGTGGGCTCGTCGATGAGGGGATACACGTCCTCCCGGGCGAACAGCGCGCACAGAAGCGCCTTGGTCTGCTCGCCCTTGCTGAGGGTGGCAAAGGGGCGGTACAGCGCGTCCTGCGTTACGCGGAGCTGGTTGAGCTCGCGCAGGAACCGCCATTCCGGCGCGTTTGGCGCGGCCTGGCCCAGCACCTCCAGCGTGGGCTGCCACTCGTCCTCTACGGCATAGGGAAAATAGGCCGCGGGCATGGGCAGGCTGATGGCGCCGCGGCTGTCCAGCTCGCCCAGAAGCAGGCGCAAAAGCGTGGTTTTACCGCGGCCGTTGCGGCCCACCAGGCCCAGCCGCCAGCCGGTGTCCAGGTTCAGGCTCAGGTTTTCAAACACCGGGGTATAGCCGCCTTCGTAGGAAAACGTTAAATTGTGAATGGATAGCTGCATAGGCGTTGCCTCCTTCCATGGGGGAAAGACAGACGGGCAAGGCGAAAACGCAACAAAAAACAGAGCCTTTGAAGGCTGCGCTGTTCCTGCCACGGCAAAGCGGCCCTCCCGCAAGCGCGGGCGGCCTCTCACGCCTTTCCCATCGTGATGAGGGGGAATATGGCAGGGTTATTTGCGCATCCTTTCAGCTCCGTTTCTCTATCAGGATGAGGGTATTGTAGCACAGGCGGGCGGCGGCTGTCAACGCAGGCCTTTGGGCGCGCGGCGGCTTGCGGCCCGCCGCTTTTTCACACGGCCCGCTGCTGGCATAGCCCGGCGGCGCGCGCCGCTGCGATGGCCGCGTCCGCAATCACGCGGTGCCCCGCGTCGTTGGGATGGATTCCGTCTATGCACATGAGCCGCTCATAGCGCGGCTGGGATAAAAACACATCCCGCAGGTCAAACAGGGGGCAGCACAGCTCGCGGGCGACCTTGCGCATGGCCACGGAATAGCGCTCCTGCCAGCGGTAGATGTGATGCACGTCATCCAGCGCGCGCAGCACCGCCGCCTGATCCAGACCGCGCGTGGCCCATTCAAAATAGCGCTGGGCATGCAGGGGCGGCGGCGTTACAAGCACCGGATGCATCTGCACGTCGCGAACGCGCTGTACAAACAGGCACAGCCCTTCCCGATAGCGGCTCAGGGATACCTTGGCGCATACCTCGGCTTCGGGATGGGCGGCCAAGGCGGGCCAGTCCAGGTCGCAATCGTTGCCACCAAACTCAATGGCGCACAGCGCGCCGGGCACGGGCGTAAACTTTTCAAGGGCCGCAAGGCCATCCAATACGGTCGCGCCCATCATGGCATGGTTTTCCACCTTGCGGCCCAGCGCCGCTTGCAGGCGCGTGGCGCAGCGCTCAGGCGAGAGGGCGTAGCGTCCGCGCTGCTCGTTATAAATCACACCGCGCGCCAGGGAGTCGCCCCAAATATGAATTTCAGGATAGATCATAGAAATCATCCTTTCATAATCTAGTAATTAATATTAGTATATCACGTAATAAAAATAAGTCAATGTGTTATTAAAAATGATTTGCGAAAATAAGGCGATTATGATACAATGCCTGATATACCGCTGGCGTGGCAAGCGAGGTGTTTTTTTGGTGCAAAAGAGTGTCCAGACGGATTTTGGCCGCAGGCTGGCCGCCTGCAAGCCCATTCCCTGGGAGCGGATTCCTGATTTTGGGCTGTATATGGATCAGGTCATCACCTACATTGACAGGCAGTACCATGAATTGTACGAGGAGAGCGAGCGCCTGTTCACGCCCGCCATGGTGAACAACTATGTGAAAATGGGCCTGGTGAGCCGCCCTGTCGGCAAAAAATATGGCCGCGACCAGCTTGCGCAGCTATTGATGATCTGCGTGCTGAAGCAGGCCGCATCCGCCGAGGGGATGAAGCGCCTGCTTACGCCGCTGCCCGGACAGACGGTGGAGGCGCTCTATGCGCATTTCTGCGAGCAGCAAAGCCAGGTTTTTGAGGCGCTGGCAGGGGAGTTGCCGCTTCCCTCGCCCCTTACGTGCGTGGTGCGGGGCGCGGCCTGCCGCTTGTTATGCAACGCCGTGCTCTCCGCTCCCGGGAAGGAGGAGGAAGCATGACGCTGCCCGTGCATATCGATCCGTTTCATCTGCGGGGGCTTGCCCTGCGCCAGCTGGGGCCCCAGGATCAGGCGCAGATGATGGCTATGCAGGCCGAGGCCCTTTCCGCGCTGCCGGATCCGGCATGGTATTTTCCGTCCGAGGCGTGGGAGTTTGCCGCCTGGCTGGAGGGCCGGGAGGCCTTTGGCTATTTTGACGGCGAGGTCATGGCCGGGTACGCGGCCATCGCGCCATGGCGCACGCGCGGCACGCACGCCTATGCGCGCGTTCTTGGCGAGAAGTCTGAAAACACCTATGATTTTCATGATGTGCTGGTGCGCCCCGCCTATCGCGGACGCGGCATTCACACCATGTTTTTGAAGCTGTTTGCGGAAATGGTGCGCGCGCTGGACGGGCGGGCGATCTACGCCACGGTTGATCCCGGCAACAGCGCCTCCTGGCACAATTTTGAAAAGATGGGCTATGTGTGCGTGCGCACCCAGCCCGCTTACGACGGCCGCATGCGCCGGTATTACCGGCTGCTGCTAGCCCCTGAGGTTGAGAGGCGGGAGCGGTAAGGAAGCCGGCCCATATAGCATGAAATATTTGGTGGCTCTATTCCGATTCTCTTATTGACCTTCCCCATTGGTTCATGTATACTAAAAACCGTTGTATACTGCCATTATTACAAAAGGAAGGTAAATACATTGAATACAACGCCTGAGTACGATACGATTGATTTACGCCAGATGTTCTGGTTCCTTCTAAAAAAGTGGAAGGTGCTGCTGGCCGCCGTGTTGATTGGCGCGCTGCTGGGCGCCGTCGTTACGGCCCTGCGGGGCGAAAAGACGGTTGATTCCTTTGACATGGAGAAGCTTGACCAGGACAGCATCCAACAGTATGTTGCTTACCAGAAGCTTTATGAGGATCATCTCAAGCATGAGCAGGGCTCTGTTTTGCTTCATATGGATCCCAACGCCGTGTATAGCGGGAGGATTACGTATTATCTTTCCGCCGGATACAGCACGGAGCTCGCAGCCATACGGTTTAACGCCATCCTGGATAAGCCGGATGTTTTGGAGGAGCTGAAAACAGCGGCGGGGCTGAACTGTGAGGAGCAGACGGTGCGCGAGCTGGTTGGTATATGGTACAACAAGCGAAGCGAGCCAAACGTGCAGTTGGTATCCTCCGACGATTTGGAAAGTCTGCCCCGCAGCGCGGTGGTTACTGTAAGCGCAATTGCCAGCACGCAGGAGAGCTGCGAGGCCATGCTTGACGTGCTGCGCAGGCGCGTTGAGGAAATGGACGCTCAGTGCCGCGAAGCCTATGAGAATTATCGCTTTGAAACGATAAGCGATCAGGTAACCTTTGGTTACAGCAGCACCGTTGCGAATGCTCAAAAGGAAGAAGCCGACCAGAGAAGCGCTTACGTAACCCAGTTGAAAACTTTGGAAAAAGGGCTGGGCGCGGACGAGAAGGAGTATTACAAGCTGGTTTACGAGCCGGATGAAAAGCCGCAACAAAGGGGCATGCTTTCGCTGCTGAAATACCCCGTTTTGCTGGCCATGCTGTTCGGTTTGCTGGCGGCGGTCGTATACTGCGTGCAATTTGCGATGGACGGCCATATCAAAACCGTTTCGGATGTACGCGAAGCATATGGCGTGCATGTGCTGGCATGCCTTTCCTCCGGGAAAAAGCCGCGCCGGGGGATAGACGGCTGGCTGGACCGCCATTCGCAAAAGGCGGAGCCTCCCGCAAACAGCCGCGAGTATCTGCTGACGGCGCTGAATACGCTGCCGCAGAAGAACCTCCTCCTTTGCGGCGAAGCTGCCGACGGAGGTATCCAGGAGCTGACGGGCTGGCTTTCCGGGCAGAATCCGGCCCTTCAGGCCTGCGGCCTTTTGCAGAGCGACGCGCGGGCGCAGCAGGCCGCGCCTGAGTGCGACGGCGTTGTGATGTTTGTGCATCTGTGGAAAACCAGCCGCATGGAGCTGGAGCGCGAGATTGAGATTTGCCGCACCCGGAAGCTGCCCCTGGTGGGCGTGGTAACGGTCGAAGAGGCCTAATTGAATATGACGAGAGCAGCGCCAGCCCAAATGAGCTGGCGCTGTGGCTTTTTCTCAGGCTGTTCTATTTGAAAAAAGCCGTCTTGAAAAAACGGATGCTCTCGCGGCGCAGCTAGATTGTCTTCAAGTTTCTTTTCTATGACTAAAGCGTTACAACATAGGCAGAATTTTTGTTACATGATGTCATTGATTTTTCTTGGGTGTTTGAGTATATTAAAAGTGTCATTTACCGCCATTTTAGCCAAAGGAGGGCAGATAGCTTGAACGCAACGCCTGAGTATAATACGATTGACTTGCGCCAGATGCTCTGGTTCCTTCTAAGAAAATGGAAGGCTCTGTTGGCCGCCGTGCTGATTGGCGCGCTGCTGGGCGCTGGCGTTACGGCCCTGCGGGGCGAAAAGACGGTTGATTCCTTTGATATGGAGAAGCTTGACCTGGACGGCGTCTATCAATACGCCGCATACCAGCAGGTTTATCAGGATCAGCTCAAGCATACGCAGGACTCTGTTTTGCTTCATATGGACCCCAACGCCGTGTACAGCGGCGAGATTACGTATTATCTTTCCGCCGGATATGACACGGAGCTTGTGGCCATGCGCTTTGCCGCCATCCTGAACCAACCGGATATCTGGGAAGAGCTGAAAACGGCGGCCGGGCTGAGCTGTGAGGAGCAGGCGGTGCGCGAGCTGGTTGACATAAACTATGACACGCTCAGCGAACCAAACATACAGCTGGTATCCTCCGAGGACTTGGAAAATCTGCCCCGCAGCGCGGTGATTACCGTAAACGCAACCGCCGATACGCAGGAGGGCTGCGAGGCCATGCTGGGCGTGCTGCGCGAGCGCGTTGCCGGGATGGATGCGCAGTGCCGCGAAACCTATGAAAATTACCGCTTTGAAACGATAAGCGACCAGGTAGCCTTTGGCTATAGCAGCGCCGTCGCCTCGGCTCAAAAGTCGGCTGCCGACCAGAGGGGCGCTTCCATAACGCAGCTGAAAACCCTGGAAAAGGAGCTGGGCACGGACGAGAGGGACTATTACAGGCTGGTTTACGAGCCTGATGAAAAGCCAGAAGAAAAGAGTGTGCTTTCACGGCTGAAATATCCCGTTTTGCTGGCCATACTGTTTGGCCTGCTGATGGCGGGTGTATACTGCGTGCGGTTTGCAATGGACGGCCATATCAAAACCGCCTTGGATGTACGCGAAGCATACGGCTTGCATGTGCTGGCGTGCCTCTCCTTCGGCGGGAAGCCGCACCGGGGGATAGAAGGCTGGCTGAACCGCCGTTCTCAAAAGGCGGATCTGCCCGCAAACAGCCGCGAGTATCTGCTGGCGGTGCTGAACACGTTGCAGCAGAAGAACATCCTTCTGTGTGGCGAAGCTGCCGATGGCGGAATCCAGGAGCTGATTACCTGGCTTTCCGAGCAGAATCCGGCCCTTCAGGCCTGCGGCCTTTTGCAGAGTGACGCGCAGGCGCAGCAGGCCGCGCCCGGCTGCGACGGCGTTGTGGTGTTTGTGCGCCTGTGGAAAACCAGCCGCGCGGAGCTGGAGCGTGAGATGGAGGTTTGCCGCACGAGGGAGATTCCCCTGCTGGGCGTGGTAACGGTCA
>JALEIQ010000013.1 GCA_022769795.1 Clostridiales bacterium | reverse complement strand
TCGTAAAGCGCCAGCAGGATTTCCACACACGACAGAGATCCGCCGGGATGCCCTGATTGGCAGGCATAGAGCATATCCAGCACGTCCGCGCGGATGCTGCGAGCCTTTTGTTCAAGGTTTTGTTCCATGGTTTCTCCTCTTGTCCTTTTCTTTAGGCATTCGGTATCAAAAACAGCTTAGCCTTTGACGGCGCCAGCCGTCAAGCCGGCAACCAGCCGCTTTTGAGCAAAGAAGAACATGACGCACACCGGAATAACGGTAATAATGCCGCCCGCTGTGATCAACTCCCACTGCACGCCAAGCTGGCCTACCAGGTTTTTGAGCGCTACGGGGATGGTGCGGCTCTTTTCATTGGTAAACAGCACGGCGAAGGTGTACTCGTTCCAGGACTGCATGAAGATATACACGCCGGTGGCCAGGAGGCAGGGCAACAGCACGGGCAAAATGATGCGCACGAAAGCCGTGGCACGGTTTGCGCCGTCCACCATGGCGGCTTCCTCCATGGAAAGGGGAAGATCGTTCATGTAGCCGTTGAGCAGCCACAAGGAGAACGGAATGGTGAACGTTGTGTAGGACAATACCAGCGACCAGGGGGTGTAGAGCAGGCCCATGCGGCGCATGATGGTGTACAGGGGAATGAGCAACAGCACAGTGGGAAACATGTTGTTGGTTAAGAACAACACCATCAGCGGCTTGCGGCCCTTGAAGCGGAAGCGTGAGAACGCATAGGCAGCCAGCGTGGATACCGTAAGGGATACCAGCGTGGTGATGACCGCCACAATCAGGCTGTTTTTCATGGGATGCAGGAAGTTGTATTGCTCAAACAGATAGCTATACGCCTGGAAGGTGGGATTGGCCGGCCAGTAAACCACCGTGGTGCTGTGCAACTCCGCACTGGACTTGAGGCTGGTTACGAACGTCCAGTAGAAGGGGAACAGCAAAAACAGCAGAAACAGAATCAGCGGCAGGTACAAAAGCAGGAAGCGTGTGGTTCGGGATTCCGAAAAAGGACTTTTTCTCTTTTGCATCGTTTTACGCCTCCTGATTGCTGAAGGTGGTACGCAGGTAGGGGATGGCAACCACCATCAGTACCAGCATAAGTAGGATCGCCATGGCCGACGCATAGCCCATGTTGAGAATACTGGCCTCCTTATAAATGTATACGCTCAAGGTCTGCGTAGCGAAGGCCGGGCCGCCTTCCGTCATATTATATATCACATCGACGGAATTTGCTACCCAAATTATACGCAGCATCGTGGTTACGAAAATCGTATTTTTCAGCGAAGGGATGGTAACGTAGAAAAGCTTTTGCAGGCCGGATGCGCCGTCGATGTTGGCGGCCTCATAAAGCTCTTCGGGAATGCTTTGCAAGCCCGCAAGGATCATCAATGCGAAGAACGGAATACCCTGCCATACGATGGTCATGATGACCGAGGGCATGGCGAACTGCTTGCTCGCAAGGAAGGCGATGTTATCGGTGATGATACCAAGATTTTTGAGAATATCGTTGAGCACACCATAGTTGCCATCCAGAATCCAGCGCCACATGAGGGCGATCAGCACGCCGGGCGTAACCCAGGGAATGAGGCTTACGGAGCGCACCACGCCGCGGCCACGGAAATTCTTGTTCAAAAGCAGCGCCAGGGCGAAGCCAAACACAAATTGCAGGCCCACGCCCCAAAGTACCCACACGCCGGTACGGCCCAGGGAGCTCCAGAACTGAGAGCTTTGCAGAATTTTTTCGTAGTTTTGAAAGGCGATGAAACCAATCTTTTTAGGCCGCGTGAGATTGTAGCTTTGAAAGCTCATGGACACGGCGTTGATGATGGGAATGATGACGACGGACAGCATAATCAGCAGGGCGGGGGCCAGTAACAGGTATGGCCAAATACCTGCGCCCCGTTTTTTACGGCGGATTTCCATGAAAGCCCTCCATCCTGGTTGAAAAAATAAGGAGTGAAAGCATGCGGGAAGGCGAGCCTTCCCGCATGCGAATGAAACGGACGAATATTCAGCCCACCGAGAAGCCTGCAGCTGCTGCATGCATTCCTCGGCGGTGATGTCGCCCAGCAGGGCCTGCTGAATCACAGAAGGCCAGTTGCTGATCCACTCGGTGGTGGTGTCCAGCACGGGCAGGATGCCCGCAACGGGAGCGCCCTCGATGGAAACCTTCATG
>JALEIQ010000010.1 GCA_022769795.1 Clostridiales bacterium | reverse complement strand
GTGGAAGCGACTCTGGTCAAGATCAGGCCTGGGCAGACGGTGAAGGGCACCGTGGTGCAGATCACCGAGGACGAGGTGTGCGTTAACATCGGCTTCAAGAGCGATGGCCTGATCAAGCGCGAAGATCTTGTGACCGAGGATGTGAAGCTGGGCGACGAGATTGAAGTGGAGGTCGTCAAGGTAAACGACGGCGAAGGCAACGTATTGCTGTCGCAGCGCAACATCTTGAACCGCAGGGCCTTTGCAGAGCTTGTCCAAAAGCACGAAAACAACGAGTATGTCGAGGGCGTGGGCAAAGAGGTTGTCAAGGGCGGCCTGATTTGCATGGTCAACGGCATCCGTGCGTTTGTGCCTGCGTCGCAGCTCTCCAATCGCTATGTTGAAAAGATCGGCGAGTTTGTAGGCCAGACCCTGAAGCTCAAGATTATCGAGATGGACGAGCAGAAGCGCCGCATCGTGGCCAGCCGCCGCGCCGTTGTGCGCGAGGAGGCCGCCGCGAAGAAGGCCGAGGCTTGGGCCCGCCTTCAGGAGGGCGAGGTTGTGCACGGCATCGTGCGCCGCCTGACCGACTTTGGCGCGTTTGTGGATTTGGGCGGCGTGGACGGCCTGATTCATGTAACCGACCTGAGCTGGGCGCATGTAAAGCATCCTTCCGAGATCGTTTCGCCCGATCAAGAAGTGGACGTGAAGATTTTGAGCCTGGATCCCGAGCTCGAGCGCATTCAGCTTGGCCTCAAGCAGCTTCAGCCCAAGCCCTGGGATTTGGCGCCCGAAAAGTATCCCGCTGGCGCTGTGGTTACCGGCAAGGTAGTACGCATTACCACCTTCGGCGCGTTTGTGGAGCTTGAGCCCGGTATCGACGGCCTGGTTCACATCAGCCAGTGCGCCGCCACCCGTATCAACAAGGTGGAGGACGCCGTGAATGTGGGCGACGAGGTGCAGGTGAAGGTGCTCAACATCGATCCCGAAGCCAAGCGCATCAGCCTGAGCATTCGCGCGCTGCTGGAGCCCGAACCCGCTCCCGTTGAGGAAGCGCAGGAAGCCGCTCCCGCGTATGATGACGGCGAGGAAGCCGTTCCCGTTGACATTGAAGCCGTTGGCGCCGCTTTGGAAGCCGAGGCTAAGACCGAGGAGTAAACCACAGGAACCAAAGATTGCCCCCGTGCAGCCTGCTGCGCGGGGGTTTTTCGTGTATTTTCGGCAAAAACCGTTTCAAACCCGCGAAGGAAAAACATTGCAAAAGCCAAAAGCGTGTGGTATAATCTAAATACTGATGGTCAATCAGATCTTTGATAGCTATACGGTTTGATGGAGAGAGGTTCTTTGTGCGCTACGCGATGCTTTTGAAACCACATCCGAACGTTCGGTATCGCCAATCGCTTGAGAAATTGGCGTTGATCGAGCTTGAAAGCACGCTTTCCGCTTGGAATGTGTCCCATACGGAACCGAGGGTACAGGCGCTTTCGGGCGAGCCGTTTCTGGTATTCGAATCGGATGAGCTGCAAGGAGAGGTTTGGCGCGCGCTGTCGCGTCATTCGGCCATCTGTATGGCCGCGCAGCTTCTGGAGGGCGGCCTGCTGAAACCCATATTTCGGGAGCGGGCCGGGTTCCTGCCGGATGATTTGCCCCAGGTGCTGAAATACAAGGGAAAAACCAATGCGGATTTTACGTACATGCTCCTGCACTGCGCGCAAGACGCATCGGCGTTTGCGCGTGCGCGCGAGCCTTTGTGTGTGCTGGATCCTATGTGCGGCAAGGCAACCACGCTTTTTTGCGCTCTATGCGAGGGCAATAACGGCGTGGGTGTGGATGTTGACAGAAAGGACTTGCTGGAGGCGCAGGGATACTTTGAGCGTTCCTTGCGCTTACATGGCGTGAAGCACAAGCGAAAAGAGGGCTCCCAAACCCTGAGTGGCGGCGGAAACGCCCAATGGGTTGAGTATAGCGTCGCGCCGGATGCGCAGGCCATGCGTGATGGGCATGGGCGTACACTGCGGCTGTTCAACGGCGACGCTGCGCGCGTTGCGGAAATGCTTCGTCCGCAGAGCGTTCATTTGATCGTATGCGACTTGCCCTATGGTGTGCAGCACGCCCCTCATGAAAGAGGAAAGGTTTCCACGCTCGCACGGCTGGTGGAGCGTGCGCTTCCGGGGTGCGAGCATGTGCTGAAGCCCGGCGGCGCGATTGCGCTTGCCTTTAACCAAAACACGCTTGACAGGGCGGCGGTTGTTCGCGCAATGAACGCCGCGGGGCTCGAGGCGCTTACGCATCCGCCTTACGGCGATTTTTCGCATTGGGTGGAGCAGGCGGTGCAGCGCGACGCCGTTATCGCCCGTAAAAAGGAAAATGCTTAAAAGACATCTTAATTCTACTTTAGTAAAAAGTGAACGGTTTGAAACGGAATAAGGAGGGTTCACATTGCAGAATGCAGAACTGCAGGCCATGACGGTTGTACAGCTACGCAAGCTTGCCAGGGAGAACGGGGTGAAGCTGAGCGCGGGTATTGATAAATCCGGGATTGTCGCCCGGCTTGCGGATGCGCTGGGAGAAGAAACCGAGCCGGTGAAGGCGGAGGACGAAGCCGCGTCGCAAACCGGAGCCAGCGAGCCTGAGCAGAAGGCCCCTGTACAAGCGGAAATTGAGAAACTGCAGGATGCGCCTCTTTCGGCTGATGTTACGGCGGTTGCGCCTGGCTCAGGGTTTCGTCCATGGAACAACGCGCAGGAGCAGGGCACGTTTCGTCCTGTGTACCGTCAGGCATGGCAGGCGCGCTCCACTACTGCGCCCCGTGATTCCGTACAGAAGCCCGCTTGGCAGCAAACGCGTCCAGCCGGCACTGTGAACCGTTTTGGCCCGCAGCCGCGCATAGCGCCGCAGCAGCCGGAGGCGGAGTCCGCCGGTGAGTTATCGCCCGCGGTGCAGCCGGCCGAGCCGCCCCGCCCGGCGCTTGAGAACGCGCCCAAGCTGGACGGATACCGCCTTGGCTACCGCGCCGCGCCGCAGCGGCCTACCTACCAGAACCGCGGCGATTATGCCGGCCGCGATTCCAACTATGGCGGTTATCAGCCGCGCGGCTATCAGCAGAACAATTATGGCTATCAGCCGCGCAACAGCTATCCGTCCAATAATTACCGCAATCAAAACGCGGGCTATGGTTATCAGCAGCGCCCTTATCAGCAGGGGCCCGATGTAAACTATAACGACGGGCTGTACCGTATGGCGCGAGATCCGCAGTTTGCCGAGCAGGCGGAAAGCGGCCAGCTTCCCGACATGCTCAAGGTACAGGAGTGCGAGCCAGCGAGCGGAATTTTGGAAATTCTGCCGGATGGATACGGCTTCTTGCGCGGCCATACGCTGCTGCCCGGCAAAAAGGATATCTATGTATCCATGGCCCAGGTGCGCCGCTTCGGCCTGCGCACGGGCGATTATGTGGAGGGCCAGGCCCGCGCCCAGCGCGAAAGCGATAAATTTGCCGCCCTTTTGACTGTGGAAAAGCTCAATGGTCACGATGCCGGGGAAAACCCGGATCGCCTTTCCTTTGACCAGTTGGTGCCGGTATATCCAAACAAGCGCATTGTTTTGGAAAGCGGCGAGGCAAACGCCAGCATGGCCATCCGTCTGGTGGATTTGATCGCCCCGATCGGTTTTGGCCAGCGCGCGATGATTGTGGCTCCGCCGGACAGCGGCAGGCTGGGCCTGCTGCGCGAGATTAGCTGCGCCATTAAGCGCAACGACGCGGACGCCGAGGTGCTGATGCTGCTGATCGATATCGCGCCCGAGGAAGTGACGGAGATTCGCGAGTCCGTGGACGCCGAGGTGTTTGCCTCCACCTTCGCGGATTCTCCCGATACCCAGACCCGCGTGAGCGAAACCATGCTGGAGCGCGCCCAGCGCCTTGTGGAGGACGGGCGCAACGTGGTTATTCTTCTGGACAGCCTTACCAAGCTTACCCGCGCCTATCAGGCGGCGCTGGCCCAGGGCGGCAGGCCCATGACCAACACCGTAACCCCTGCCGCGCTGGTGCGTCCCAAGCGTTTCTTTGGCGCGGCGCGCAATACCCGCGACGCGGGCAGCCTGACGATGATTGCCACCATCGCCGTGGAAACGGGCTCCCGCGTGGATGATATCATCTACGAGGAGTTTAAGGGCACGGCGAATATGGAGCTGTTCCTGTGCACGCGCCAGCCCGGCGATCCGGTCTATCCGATGATCGATTTGCAGCAGAGCGGCACCAAAAAGGACGATATGCTGTTAAGCGAGGAACAGAAGGAAGGGCTGAAGGCCATTCGCAAGGTGCTGGGCTCCACCACCAACGGGGAAGCGGTGGTGCAGCTCATTGATATGATGCAGAAAACCCGCTGCAATGCAGACCTGCTGAACCGTTTGCAGGATTGGATTGCGCTGTGGGAGAAAAGCGGTTACTTGAAGCGTTAACATTTTCATAGATTTTATGCCCCGCGCGCCATATGGCCGCGGGGCTGCATCGTTATACTTCAAAAATACGGGAATGAGGACGCGGCAACGGGGAAGCCTATATATAGGCCATATATTGGCGATAGCTGGCAAAACCTTGACGCAAAAGGCGTTTCGTGCTATCTTTGATACTGAGGGTATAGCCCTGTTTTGAAAGAATGAACGAGGTGCAACGATGACCGAAAACCGCTCTGGCCCGCGCAGCCGCGCGCAGCGGCTCTATGCCGCGCGGGAAATGAATCCGCCAGAGGAGGAAAGCCTGCCTTCTGCCGGTGCGGTACAGCAAAATAGTTTCGACGAGGAGTGGCGGCAGGCGCAGCAGGACAGC
>JALEIQ010000327.1 GCA_022769795.1 Clostridiales bacterium | reverse complement strand
GAACAGCACAGAGGTCAGATAGGTAAAGGCAATATCAATGAACTGCTGCTTTATCCATTCATAAGGCTCGGCATATTCCCTTTGGAAGCTCATATTGACCGCCATCGGCTTGTCGGTCATGGTCATGGCAAGTGCCATCATCGCACGGTCATTCTGTATGTTCCACATGGATTCCACACCACGCTTGACCACATCCGGCTTGACAAAAGGAAAGAATAAATCCAGATAGTCCATTGTGTCCATGGATTCTTCTTTGATAAAATGATTTTTCGGCAGATATACCGCCTCATAATCCATAAAGCTCGGTGTGGTAGGCAGTGCCGTCATAAGGCCAAGCAAGCCGTATTTGACTGCAAACATCTGAATTGCCTTTTGTATCTCCTGTGGCGTTTTTTTCTGCGATTCCATCCGACCAATATCAATGGCATCCAGGATAAGCCGCTGATACTCACTCAACGGGTCGTAAATTCCTGGCTGTGCTGTTGCGGTAGGCGTGAGATACAACATACCATTCTCCGCCGTTTTCCATTCATATTCACTATATCGCACCCAATGGCAACTGGTGCGTTCAAATAAATTCTTCATATTCTCACCTACGCTTCCAATCTTCAATCCCATATTTGGCTAAGAGTGTTTGAGCCTGTTCCATATCGCTTTCGGTAATGTAAACGGATTTGGAACGGGATGGATGGTTGCTCTGCCTTATGTAATCCGCATCATCCAGTTCATTTAGTATATCGAAGTCATATCCTTTCCAGGCATAAAAATCAGTTGCTTCGTCAAATTTCTCTCCCTGTGCAAATCGGGAAAGGTATATCAGCATCATTGTCAATTCACGCATTGCTTCATCCGTATTGATATTAGCCATATTCTTGCCCTCCACTATATATTGTAACCGATATTGCCTATTATTATATTACGTTTTGCTGCTGTTTTCAATATCCACGCCATTTTCGTTCAGAAATTCTTTTTCGAGCAAGGTCAAGGGCTGCTGTGTCTGCACTTTTTTGGTAAGTGCGGCAAGCAGCTTTTTTCGTATCTTTTTGAGCATTGTGTTTCGCACTTTACGG
>JALEIQ010000009.1 GCA_022769795.1 Clostridiales bacterium | reverse complement strand
GATAAACTATTATAGTCCATTTTAATCCTCCTTTTGTTTTTGTAGCGGTCGGCAAACCCTCTACATTCTAACAATTGGAGGTTTTTCTTTCTATAGCTAAAGCCTTTTTGTCCACCAGCATAGCTGGTGGTTTCCTTTTTATCAAGGAAAAGCCGCCGCATGGATAAGCGGCGGCCAAACAGTCACATCTCGCGCCTGCCCTCCATGGCCTTGGACAGGGTAATTTCATCCGCATATTCCAAATCGCTTCCAACGGGTACGCCATGCGCGATACGTGTAACCAACAGTCCCATAGGCTTTACAAGCCGCGCAATGTAGGCGGCCGTAGCCTCGCCCTCAATATCCGGATTGGTAGCCAAAATGATTTCCTTTACGCCCGGGTCGTTGAGCCGCGCAAGCAGCTCCTTGACGCGAATATCCTCCGGTCCAACGCCCTCCATGGGCGAAAGGGTGCCGTGCAGCACATGGTATGTGCCATGAAAATCCCTCATGCGCTCAATAGCGGCCACGTCGCGTGGGTCGCGCACCACGCAGATCTGTCCATTGTGGCGGCGCTCATCCGCACAGATATCGCATAGCTCGCCGGTGGCGTAATTACCGCATGTTTCGCAGTAGCGAATGGCCTTGCGGCCCTGATACACCGCGGTGGCCAGCTCACGCACATCCTCTAGCGGCATACCGATGATGTAATAGGCCAGACGCTGCGCGCTCTTTTGCCCAATGCCCGGAAGTCTGGACAGCTGCGCCACCATGCGCGCAATGGGTTCAAGCTGTTGGGCCATGGCTTAGAACATTCCGCCCATACCCGGGGCCAGCTTCGCCATTTCAGCGTTACGGGTTTCCTCGGCGTTGCGCAGGGCTTCGTTCACGGCAGCCATGATCATATCCTGGAGCATTTCAACATCATCGGGATCCATGCACTCGGGCTTGATTTCGAGGCTTTTCAGCTCACGCTTTCCGCTCACGGTCACGCTTACCATTCCGCCTCCCGCCTGAGCGGAATACTCCCGCTCGTCCAGCGCCTCCTGGGCCTTGGTCATTTGCTCCTGCAGCTTCTGCGCTTGGCGCATAAGCTGCTGCATGTTCGCTCCGCCGCCGAAACCGCCAAAGTGATTCTTTGCCATGGGAAAAACCATCCTCTCCACTATGTTGCTTATTCCTGAATACCAATCAGCTTAAGATCAGCAGATACACCCGTTACCCGCACGCTGGGAGCCTCCGGCTGATCGGTAATGGCAATGCCTTCGGTGCGCACGCGTCCGCTGATGGAACGCAGGCTCACATTCATAGCCTGTACCGGCGCCGTTACGATTACATTGCCGGACACAGCCGTTACCTCCACCATCTGGAAGGACGCGCTCATGTTATAGGCCTGCTCGCCGCTTACGCTGTTACACTTGAGCGTTTCCACATTCAGCGCTTCCAGCGCGGTATCGCCGCTTACGCTGCGAACATTTAGGCGCGCCGCCGTCAGTTCCTCACCGCGGATATCGCCGCTTACGGTTTTGAGCGCCATTTGCTGTGCGTTTAGACGCTGAGCGCGCAAATCCCCGCTGACCGTTTCCAGCGTTAGCGACTCTGCGCGCAGGCCGCGCGCGCTAAGCAGACCGGAGATGGTGTTGCAGGCAATGGCTTTCTTCCATTCCTTGGGCATACGCACGCAAATTTGCAGCCATCTGCTTTCCATAATGTTCAGCGACAGGCCATACTGTGGCTGCTCCACAACAAGCCAGCCTTCTTTTTCCCCAATGCGCAGATCGTTTACGCTTCCGTCATCGCCCGCCGCCATGACCTGAATCCTGTCCACGTCATCTGCAAAAATTTCCAACTGGCCCCATGCCAAGTGAACGGCCACGCCATCCAGGCTGCCGCCGTCAAAGCTCATGTTGCGTTCCATAGCGCATCCTCCGAATCTGGCGAATGATACCGGCACGGCAATACCGTTTCACCTGTACTATCATACCTTCTTTTCGGCAAAAAAGCAATGCCCCGCATTGCAGCGGAGCAAAGGAAAACTGCGCTTTTCGCTTCACATTCTACAGCCGCTTTAAAAATTCTCCCATCCGATGCGCAATCAGCGCATGGCCCTCATCGCTGGGATGCAGGCCATCCGGGCACAGCCGCCTGCGGCATATATCGTTTCGCGGCTGAATACCGCTAACCGCGTACAAATCCAAAACCGGCAGCGCATAATACTCCGCCACCTCCATCAGAATGGCGCGATACACCTTTAGCGGAGCAACGCTTAGCGGCTTGCGGTTGCCGTGAGGGTCATCCTCCTCCATGCGGTGCAGCGGCGTGGCGATAACCACCGGCTTGCCGGTATAGCGCTCCAGCAGGCCACGCATCAGGTAGTGACACGCGCCATAGA
The DNA here is from genome assembly GCA_022769795.1 of Clostridiales bacterium. Classification (GTDB taxonomy): domain Bacteria; phylum Bacillota; class Clostridia; order Christensenellales; family Aristaeellaceae; genus Limiplasma. Next base: position 5,132 of record JALEIQ010000009.1, on the reverse strand, counting down.
AGGTATCGGGTTCGCGATCCTCAAATACGCCCAGCGGCGCTTCGCCATGCCCAAAGTCATTGGTGCCGCCAAACACCACCACCGCGTCCGCGCTAGAATCCATTTCCTCCATGCGCAGGCAAAAGTCGCGGTCATAATCTGCATCCGTCACAACGCGCTGACGTGCGATGCGCGAGCCCGAAACGCCGTAATTATTGGCCTTTTTCAGCCCATATTCGCGTGCAAGCACGTCGGTATAGCGGTTTTGCTCACAGGACGCGCCTATGCCAAAGGTGATGCTGTCGCCAAGAAAATTCACAACCGCGTTTTTCAGCTCCATGCTCTACGCAGCCCCTTTCGTTTCTCCAAACGCCATATTCCAAAAAGTAGCGTCTTTTCAATGACTTTTTATCATAGAAAGGGCGTTACGTCAAGAGAAAGTAATTCTGCTCTTTTCCTGATAGAGCGTGCAAAATGCTCGGGGCAAACCAACGCTGACCCGCGCAGAGAAAAACGAACCATCCTTTTTTCGGCGATCCTCTCATGAAAAAAGTGGGGAGGAAAAACGCCTTCCGTGACTACCCGCTCCGCGACGCATCCTTTATCGCCTAAGACGCAAAGCGAACCCGTTCATCGAAGAACGTCTGGCTGAATAGGCGGCAGAGAGCTCTTTTTCAGAAAACCTTGGTAGCAAGAAGAATTTTTGCAAAGCCATTTCAGCAAGGACAGGATTCCATCTTCAAGGTTCAAGAAACGGTCGTTAGAGTAAGGATATCCCGAGGGAATGTCATGGAAACCAACGAAGTATACAAAACAAAAACCGAGATTGCCACCCAGCTTGTAAAGCGTAAGTCCTGTTAAAAGCCACCGTCGGCATGCGCTGGAACTCTATCTGGAAATATGCGTCTAGCAAAAGCGATTGTCATTCCAGCGCGCATGCGGTATAATAATGCAAGTTTCATTTTCCTACGCATCGGGGGTTTTCGCTTGTACATTGCCGATTTGCACATTCACTCCAAGTACTCCCGCGCCACCAGCCGCGATTGTGACGCGCCCCATCTGGATCTATGGGCGCGGCAAAAAGGCATTGCTCTCATTGGCACGGGCGACTTTACCCATCCCGCCTGGCGGGCAGAGCTTGCGGAGGCGCTTGAGCCAGCCGAAGAAGGACTATACCGTTTGAAAGCGCCGCTCGTCCTTCCACACGCCATTGGCGGAGAGCATCCCACGCCTCGCTTCGTTGTTTCCGGCGAAATCAGTACCATATACAAACGCGACGGAAAGACGCGGAAGGTTCACCATGTGATTCTGCTTCCCAGCCTGGAGGACGCAGAAACGCTCGCTCACCGCTTGGAGGCCATTGGAAACTTGCATAGCGACGGCAGGCCCATCTTGGGTCTGGACAGCCGTGATCTGCTGGAAATCACGCTGGATACCTGCCCGGAGGCCATCTTTATTCCCGCCCACATCTGGACGCCGCACTTTTCCGTCTTTGGCGCGTTCTCGGATTTTGAAACGTTGGAGGAATGCTATGGCGATTTGACCGGCCATATCCACGCGCTCGAAACCGGTCTTTCCTCCGACCCGCCTATGAACCGCAGGCTTTCCATGCTGGATAGATATACGCTCGTTTCCAATTCAGACGCGCATTCTCCCTCAAAGCTTGGTCGGGAGGCGAATCTTCTTACCTGCGCGCTGAGCTATCCCGCTCTAAAAAAGGCCATCGATACAGGCGAAGGCTTTGAGGGCACCATCGAATTTTATCCCGAGGAAGGAAAATACCATTTGGATGGGCACCGCAACTGTCACTGCTGTTTGGAGCCCGCCCAAACCGTCGCGCTGGATGGGCGTTGCCCCGTATGCGGCCGTAAGCTGACCGTGGGCGTTTTGCACCGAGTAGAGGCGCTTGCGGATCGTTCGGAACCCATCGCGTTGCCAAAGCCCTATGAAAGCCTGATTCCTTTGCCGGAGCTTCTGGCGGCTTGCATGGGCGTTTCCCCCGCATCCAAGCGCATACAGGAATCCTATTTTGATTTGCTCAAGCGCCTGGGCCCGGAATTCCATATCCTGCGCAACATGCCCGTTGACGAGGCGGAGCGTGCCGCCGGATTCGCATTCGCCGAAGGGCTGCGCCGCCTGCGAAACGGACAGGTAATCCGCAAAGCGGGCTATGACGGCGAATATGGCGTTATCTCCCTTTTCCAGCCCGGTGAACTGGAAATGCTCGCCGGACAAACCTCCCTTCTTGGGCTTGCCAAACCGGCTGCTCAGCGGAAGGGTTCCGCCTCCGGCGTGCGCAAGGCCGGTAAAAAGGCACAAAGCGCAGACGCCGCGCTATCCGCTCCTATCGCACGGCTTAATTCCGAGCAGGAGGAAGCGGTACATTCGCAGGCCGAATGCACCGCTGTGATTGCCGGGCCAGGCACGGGCAAAACCAAAACGTTGGTTTCCCGCATCCTCTATTTGCTGGAGAAATTGCATATACCCGCAAGCGAAATCACCGCCGTTACCTTCACCCGCCAGGCCGCCAAGGAAATGCTGGAAAGGCTTATCGCGCAGTTGGGCAAAAGCGCGGTGCGCGGTCTTACTGTGGGTACCTTTCACGCGATTTGTCAGGGGCTGGTAGAGCCGAAGCCGCTCATAACGCCGGGGCAGTCCCTGCAAATCATCACAACGCTTTTGGAGGAACACGGCGAGCACCGCTCCCCGGCGGAATGCCGCAGGCTGCTTTCTCTTTTCAAAAATGCCGTATGCCAGCGCACGCCCGCCACCGTCGGCCTGCCTGCCTGGCTTCCCGAGGCCTATGCCCAGCGCCTTGCCGTGCTTAACCTGCGCGACCTGGATGACCTGCTGCTGGATGCGTTGCGGGTGGATGTGCATGCCAAGCGGATGTTCCATCATTTGCTGGTGGACGAATTTCAGGATATCAATGCCGTTCAGCACGCACTAATAGCGCATTGGAGCGAGCATGGCAAAACCCTGTTTGTAATCGGCGACCCCGATCAGGCAATCTACGGCTTCAGGGGCGCGGACGCGCAATGCTTTGACCTGCTGCTTTCAAGCCGTGCGAACGCAAAGCGCATCACACTTTCAAAAAACTATCGTTCTACGCCTCAAATCCTTGCACTCGCCAACGATGTGATCGCCCGCAATCCCGGCCCGGAGCGCAGCCTTGTTCCCACGGTGGATCCCGGCTGTGCCGTTCGCCTCCTGCAAGCGCCCGATAGCTTTTCCGAGGCGATTTGGATTTCCAAGGAGATTGCGCGCATGGCTGGTGGAGTGGATATGCTGGACGCCCAGGCAGCGGGTAACGACCGGGCTGTTACGCGCTCCTTTTCGGATATCGCGGTGCTTTGTCGCACGCACAGGCAGCTTGAGCAAATTGAAACCTGCCTTGCGCACGACAGCATTCCCTGCGTCATCTCAGGCCGGGACAGCTTTTTGGAGGATGATACAGTACAGGGCCTGCTAGGCTTTTTCGCCTCCCTGCTCAATCCCTGCGCTGAGCCGTCTTTGCGCATGGCGCTGAGCGCGCTTTGGCGCGTGCCGGATGCTCTATGCCAGCGCGCCGCCGTGGCGCTTGCATCCTCTGGGGAAATGGAAATTGACGCCGGTTCCCTCGCGCAGGAACTAGAAGCGTTTGAACTGCTCAAGCCCTGGCTTGAAGCGGCGAATGCGCTTTATCCGCGCATACGGCGCGACAAACCGCGCAAGCTGCTGGAAATGCTTGCAAACCTGTGCGGCGCGAACGGGCGGCCCGTGGAGCAGCTTTTTAACGCCGCCGTGTTCCATAACGATATAGCCGGTATGCTGGATGATTTGCTCGCCGGTGAGGAATCGGATATCCGCCGCGCCTCCGGTACAGGCTATCAGTCCGGAGCAGTGCGTTTGATGACGCTTCACAGCGCAAAGGGCCTTGAGTTCCCAGTGGTATTCCTGGCAGGTGTTACCGCAGGCTCGCTTCCGCTTGAGCACGCTGGTGAAAGCGCCAACCTTGCGGAGGAACGCAGGCTGTTCTTCGTTGGAATTACGCGCGCCCGCGAGGAGCTTATTCTATCCTGCGGCGGCGCTCCCTCCCCCTTTTTAAACGACCTTCCGCGCGATGTTGCGCGTATTCAAACGCGTGCGCGCAACCGCATTCCCCGCACTGAGCAGATCAGCTTTTTCTAAAAAGAAAGCCCGTACTTTTTGAAAGAAAAGACCCGCGCCGCTTCAGCCTGTTTTCCAGCTGAAACGGCGCGGGATTTTATCTTCTCGTTTTTCTAGGACGGCAAGCTTATTTGCCCATGTCCCTGCCAAAGCTGATCGGAGGCGCATCCTCCACGGTTTCCACGAAGCGGTACTTCTTATGGAACCTGGGCATGGAGGCGGTCATGCTCTCCCGGCGATAGAAAGAATCGTCCTTCTGGATAGGCAGTTGCACGGCGCTACCGGTAGCGGCTGACTTGTACATGGCCATAATCAGCTCAATGGCGTTGCGGCCCTGCTGGCCGTCAACCAGCAGCTCCTCCTTGCCAAGAATCGCCTGGATAAAGTTGTTGATTTCGCCCGTGTGGCCTTCGTACTTGATCTCGGGTAGCTCCGCATAACGGGCCGCGAGCTTGTCGTGCGCTTCCTCATCGTCAACAGGGAAACCGTTGCTCAGCGGCTTATAGGATACCGTGCGCCAGGGAATGGACAGCCTGCCCTTCTCAGTCTGGAACACGAGCTCCTGCTCCTCGCCATGCGAAACAATATTCGTGGAAAGCTGCGCTACCATGCCGGGATACTGGAATACAGCCACCGCATAGTCCTCGCATTCGGAGTTGTCATGCCCCACGTTGCCAATTACGGCCGTTACGCTCTGCGGCATGCCAAGCATCCACTGCATCAGGTCGATATGGTGCACGGCATGGCTGGTGGTGCAGCCGCCGCACTCTTTTTCCCACGTGCCGCGCCAGGCCAAATCATAATAGTTGCCGCCGCGCCACCAGATGGAATTGACCGTGGTATACAAAAGCTTTCCGCCCGCCTCCTCGGTAAGCATCTGCTTTACCTTCATGGCAGGCGTTTTGAAGCGGTTGTTGGAAACCACGCAAAGCAGCTTTCCATTGCGCTGGGCGGCCTCAAGCATCCTGTCGCATTCCTCCAGGGAGGGGGCCATGGGCTTCTCC
>JALEIQ010000008.1 GCA_022769795.1 Clostridiales bacterium | reverse complement strand
GAAAAGTAAACAGTTTCCGGTGGTAATGGCGAGAGGGTTCCACCTGTTCCCATTCCGAACACAGAAGTTAAGCCTCTTAGCGCCGAAGGTACTTGGCTGGACACGGCCCGGGAGATTAGGTCGCCGCCGGAATTTATTCCTCAGTAGCTCAATGGCAGAGCATTCGGCTGTTAACCGAAGGGTTGTAGGTTCGAGTCCTACCTGGGGAGCCATTCACTCACCACGATATTCATGTAATGTCGTGGTGATTTTTTGTAATGAAACGGGGCCCAGGCGCAGACTACCTAAAGTATTGACATTGTAGCACACAAGTACTACAATGAATGCGCATTTGGGAGGTACTGATGGTGAAAAAGACGATATCCATGAGCATAAGAGTCAGCGAGGAGGAATTGGAAACGTTGAAGCACGCGGCAAAGCTTCTTTCCTACTCATCCTATAGTGAATTCATTCGCAGAACAGCCTTAATTGAGGCCGCAAAAATCATCAAGGAGAGCGAGCAATCGTAAAATGCCGTCATGCGGGAGGCAATATTCCCGCTGCTGAAAAACGTTTGGAGGCTGGCGGATGAATATAAATTATGAAAACAATATTTATATCATAGACAGCGATTTTCACCTTGTGGAATTTGATAAGGCAGTGGCGAAGCGCTATGCTGGAATCAAGGCTGGCGATCTGTGCTACAAAGCCGTTATGGGCAGGGATACCCCGTGCGCGCATTGCCCGATTGCGGACTGCTCGGACAATGCCTCGGTGGTGTATTATGATTCGTTCTACGATGGGTTTGTGGAAGCCGCGTTTTGTGAGCTGACCGGGGGAAAATACTGCGTGACGCGCCACAAGGTGGGCGTGGAGAACGAGCATATGAAGAAGCAGGTCGAGCGCTCAGTCGGCTTCTTCGAGGCATACAGCCATATTTTTGTATCCACCTATTATGTGGAGTTTTCCACAGGAACCTATTCGGTGTTCAACCGCGAAAGGTTTATTGACGAGCGATACAATCAGGATAATAAATGGGAAAGCTTTGACGATTATATCCGCAATTTCATTCATAGGGACGATCAGGAAAAGCTTTTCCAGGCCAGCCGGATCGATACCATGCGGGAGCGGCTTCAAAAAGAGGCCAGATACTCGGTGGTGGTACGGGAGCTTTCGATGGAAAGGGTACGGTGGCTGCGCTTCGAGGTGAACCGTGGAATAGACAACGATCACGCGGCGGTCAGCTTCATGGACGTTTCCGAGGAGAGGGAAACCAAAATGAAGCTGGAGCAGATGGACATCGTCAAGGCACTCAGCCGCGATTATACGGAAATCACCCAGGTTGATTTGGAGAATAACGTGTCCGTCGCCTTCAAGTCGCGCGGGGAGATGGTTGAGGAGGAGCGCCGGAAGGTTCATCCCTATGAGCAGACCTGGGCAAGGGTTATCGAAAAGTATATATACCCCGAAGATCGGGAGGAATTTGGGAAAAAGGTGTCCGCCGTGGCGATTGAACGCGCGTTGAAGGACGTGGATACGTTGGTGATCCCCTTTCGGGCGACGCTGGATGGCGAGCTACATCACTATCAGGTGAAGTTTGTCACGGCCGGCAGGGACAGGCGGCATTTGATTTTGGGCATCCGCAATGCTGACGCGGAGGTCAAGACGGAGGAGGAAAGAAGAAAAATCCTTCAGGATGCGTTGGCCGCCGCGGAGCATGCGAACAGGGCCAAGACCACCTTCCTGAACAACATGTCCCACGATATCCGCACGCCGATGAATGCCATCATCGGCTTCACCGCGCTCGCCGCCGCGCATATTGACAACAAAAAGCAGGTGGCGGACTATCTTGGAAAGATATCGGTGTCGAGCGAGCACCTGCTCTCCCTGATCAACGACGTTTTGGATATGAGCCGGATTGAGAGCGGTAAGGTGAAGATTGAGGAAAAGGAAGTACACCTTCCCGACGTCCTCCACGACCTGAGAACCATTATTCAGGCCAACGTGCACGCAAAGCAGCTTGAGCTCTTTATCGATACCGTGGACGTGGTTCACGAGGATATCATCTGCGACAAGCTGAGGCTGAACCAAATCCTGTTGAACCTTATCAGCAACGCCGTGAAGTTTACAAAACCGGGCGGCACGCTCAGCATTCGCATCATAGAAAAGCCTGGCACGGCCAATGGGTACGCAGACTATGAGTTCCGGGTGAAGGACTCCGGTATCGGCATGAGCAAGGAGTTCCAGAAGCATATCTTCGAGGCGTTCACCCGCGAGCAGACCTCCACCGTGAGCGGCATTCAGGGCACCGGCCTTGGTATGGCGATTACGAAAAACATTGTGGAGATGATGGGCGGAACCATTTCCGTTGAAAGTGAGGTTGGGAAGGGGTCGGAGTTTACCGTCCGTCTGCAATTCCGCATCAGTGGCAGCCCGCCGCGCTGCGAGCAGATTCCCAAGCTTGTGGGCCTGCACGCGCTTGTTGCCGACGACGATTTTAACACCTGCGCGAGCGTTACCAGGATGCTTAGAAAAATTGGCATGCGCGCGGAGTGGACCACCACCGGCAAGGAAGCCGTGCTGCGCACGCAGCTTGCCGTGGAGAATGACGACGAATTCAGCGCCTATATCATCGATTGGATGATGCCGGATATGAACGGGATTGAAACCGTCCGGCGCATACGGGCGATCATCGGCGAGAGCAAGCCGATTATCATCATGACCGCCTACGACTGGACGGAAATCGAGGAGGAAGCGAGGGCGGCGGGCGTTACGGCCTTCTGCTCAAAGCCGCTGTTTGTGTCGGAGCTTCGGGACGCCCTTTTGGGACACCTAGAAGCCGTTCCCCAGGAGCCGGAAATTTCGGACGAGGCTTTTGTGGGCAAGAGAATCCTTCTTGCGGAGGATAACGAGCTGAACCAGGAAATCGCGGCGACGATTTTGGAGGAAAAGGGCTTCGTGGTTGATGTGGCCGGGGACGGAACCGAGGCCGTGGAGAAGATGAAAAACGCCCCGTCAAACCCGTATGATCTGATTTTGATGGATATTCAGATGCCGCGCATGGACGGCTATGAGGCGACCCAACAAATTCGCTCCCTGCAGGACAGCACGAAGGCGAGGATTCCAATCTACGCCATGACCGCGAACGCCTTTGAGGAGGACAGGCAGAAGGCGCTGGACGCCGGTTTGGACGGGCATATTGTGAAGCCAATCAATATCGAAAAGCTGATGCAGGTTTTGAAAGGAGCGCTAAAATGAGCAAATCGTTCGGGGGGGGGTTACCCATCGATGAAAGATAAGATGAAACGGTTCCTGACCGGCGGTCTGGCTGGCGTAAGCCTTGCGTGCATCGTGGCTTTTGCGGCGCTGGGGGCTTATCTGAACTGGCAAAACGATCAGACGGTTACCCAACTGGGCAACATTTACATGTCCAACATCAACGACCGAATCACCCGGCATTTTGGCTCCATCAGCGATCAATGCCTGATCCCGATGAAAACCCTGGCCGAAAACGTACCGCCGGCGTACGTAAACGACAAGGAGTCGTTTTATAGCTGGATTACGTATTGCGGTCAAAGCCGGGGTTATGCGTCCGTGTGCTGCTGTGACTCCGTCGGAAATTTTGAAATGATTTATGGAGAACCAATTGCGTTTTCCAGCCCAGATGCGTTTCTGGCAACGATGGAGGGTGGCGAAAGCAGGGTTGCCGTAGGCACAAACGCCGTGGGCGAGCAGGTGGTTTTGATGTGCGTGCCCGTCAGCGTCAGTGTTCCGGGCATGGAGGACTACATCGCCATAGTGGGTGAGCTGCCCGTTGAGTACATATCGAGCGCTCTTTCTTTGGAAAATGAGGAAGCGCTGGTCTATTCCTTCATTATCCGCAAGGATGGCACGTTTGTGGTTCGCAATTCCGCCGCAGTGCGCGACAACTATTTTGACCGTGTACGCGCCCTGTATGAGGAAACAGACGGGAAAACCCCGGAGGAATACATTAGCGAGCTGCAAGCGGCCATGCAAGCCGGAAAAGATTATTCCGCAATGATTCAGTACGAGGGCGAGCGTCGGCACATGTACGCCTCCAGCCTGCCCAACAGCGTGTGGTATCTGGTTACGCTGATGCCCTACGGCGCGTTGAACGAATCGGTGGAGAGCCTGGGAAGCCGCTCCATGTCCGCCGCCGCGATTGCATGCCTGGCAATTCTGCTGTCCTTGCTCGTGCTGTTCCTGCGCTATTTCAACCTGAACCGTGCGCAGGTGAGGGAACTGGAGGAAGCCAGGCAGTCGGCTGAGGAGGCGCGGCAGGCGGCCGAGTATGCCAGCAAGGCCAAGAGCGAGTTTCTATCCAACATGAGCCACGATATCCGCACGCCTATGAATGCCATTGTGGGCATGACGGCCATCGCCACCGCCCATATTGACGATTCCCAACAGGTGCAAAACTGCCTGAAGAAGATTACCATGTCCAGCCGCCATCTGCTGGGCCTGATTAACGACGTGCTGGATATGTCCAAAATTGAAAGCGGGAAGATGACGCTCAACGAGGAGCTGGTATCCCTGCGGGAGGTTATGGACAGCATCGTAAGCATCGTGCAGCCGCAGGTGAGGGCGAAGCACCAGAAGTTCAACATTTCCATTTACAACATCACCGCCGAGAACGTGCATTGCGACAGCGTGCGCCTCAATCAGGTGCTGCTGAACCTGCTTTCCAACGCCATCAAGTTCACGCCGGAGGGCGGCTCCATCGAGGTAACTCTCCACGAGGAGGAATCCCCCAGGGGAGAGGAGTATGTGCGCATCAGCATCAATGTGAAGGATACCGGCATTGGAATGTCCGAGGAATTCCGCCAGCATATCTTTGAATCCTTCGCCCGGGAGGATAACAAGCGCATCCACCGCACCGAGGGCACTGGCCTGGGCATGGCCATCACCAAGTACATCGTGGACGCCATGGGCGGCGAGATCGTGGTGGAAAGCCAGCAGGGCGTAGGCACCGAGTTCCATGTCGTGCTGGATTTGAAGAAGGCGGAGGAACAGCTGGAGGATATGATCCTGCCCGACTGGATTATGCTCGTGGTGGACGACGATCGCCAGCTGTGCGAGAGCACCGTAGAGTCCCTGCGCTCCATCGGCATACGGGCGGAGTGGGTGCTGGATGGCGAGGAAGCCGTCCGCATGGCCTCTCAACACCATAAGGAGCACAAGGATTATCACGTCATCTTGCTAGACTGGAAGCTGCCCGATATGGACGGCATTCAGACCGCGCGGGAGCTGCGCAGGCAGTTGGGAGAGGATGTGCCCATCCTGCTGATGTCCGCCTATGATTGCAGCGAGATTGAGGAGGAGGCCCGGTCGGCGGGAATCAGCGGTTTCCTGATGAAGCCCCTGTTCCGTTCCTCCCTGTTCTATGGATTGAAGCCCTACATGGGCGACGAGGAGGCTCCGGTTGTCACGGAGGAGAAGGGGCCGGAATTCCACGACAAGCGCATCCTGATTGCGGAGGACAACGAGCTGAACTGGGAAATCGCCAACGAACTGCTGCATGACCTTGGCCTGGAGCTGGAGTGGGCGGAAAACGGCGAGGTGTGCGCGCAGATGTTCCAGCAGTCCGCGCCGGGATACTACGACGCGATCCTGATGGATATTCGTATGCCGGTTATGGACGGCTACGAGGCTACCGGTGCGATTCGTGCCATGGACAGGCCGGATGCTTCGCTGCCCATTATCGCCATGACGGCGGATGCGTACTCCGACGATATTCAGCGGTGCCTGAGCCGCGGCATGAACGCCCATGTGGCTAAGCCCATCGATATTGACGAGGTTATCCGCGTGCTGAAAAGGTACCTGAACGATTGATTCTGGTAAGGCGCGCACATGCATTGCCGGGGTGCGGAGAGGAATCCCCGCACCCCGGGCTTTCGATACTGGCGTTTTTTCAAAATGCCAGTATTTTTACAGCTTTGGAAGAAAAAAAGAGGCTGCAACGTTTTTATCATATACGGACGAAGAAACGGGAGGCTTGGCATGAAAAAGCAGATTCTTTTGGCGCTGATCGCCGCGCTGGTTTGCGCCTTTCCGCTTGCGGGGAGCGCCGGGGACGACTATGCCGTTGTGAATAACCCAAACCCCGCGGACAGGCTGAACCTGCGCGACGCTCCTTCGCAGGACGCCTATTCCCTGGGTAAGTACTTTAACGGCGTGGCTGTGCGGGTGCTGGAAACCGAAGGCGATTGGGCGAGGGTAAGCGTCGGCGGAACGGTTGGGTATATGATGCGCCGGTATTTGGCGGATCCGCAGGAGGCGGCGATCCTTCCCGTGGCGCCTGTGGCGGAGGTGCGCAACCCCTATGCACAGGTTCAATGGCTGCTTGACGGAACCGGAAACGATATGGAGCTGATTGTGCAGATTCCTAACGGAGCGGCGGTTACGCTGCTTGGCGTTGCGGGAGAATACGTTCACGTTCAGTACGCCGGAGCATCGGGCTACCTGCCGGAGGCCTGCGTGGCGTATGACGGGCCGGAGGAAATGCAGGGGGCCAACGCGCAAATGCCCGTGCCAGAGCCGCTTCGCGGAGAGCTTACCCGCGCGGAGTTGTACATGGACGGCGCATCCGTGGCGCTTACGGAGAAAACCCGGCTTGCGGCGCTCTCGGAATTGCTGGAGAGCGTGGAGTATTATGGCGCGAAAATGGCGGGCTGCCCCTTTGACGCGGCTATGACGCTTGCGTTTGCCGACGGCAGAGAAGCCGTGATTGAGCTGGCGACGGACGCTTGCTGCGTTTACCGGTACAACGGGCATGATTTCAGGTATGCCCGCAGCCTGTGGACGGCGGAAAACGGAGTTCACAATAGCGTGCTTTTCGACCTGTTTGGGGTGCGTTAACGGTGGGCGCACACGGAACCCAGGTTTGTACAATCGAAACGGAGCTCGCTCCCGGTGTAAGGCTGGGAGCGGGCTTTTTTGCGCGCTTCCGGGGAAGCGGCCGGACGGCTATGCCGCTGCAGGCCGTCGAAAAAGCTCGCTACGCGATCTTTTCCGCCGAAACAGGGTTCACCTGCGCCTGCGGCGCGGCCGGTGAACCCTGCAAGGAAACCTTGCTACGCAAGGCTTCCGAACCCACCGCACATGTCGCTGGGTTCGGATTACAGTCGGAGGGGACGGAGGTAAGCGCAAGGGCAGCATAACAACGGAACGTTGTTATGCTGTTCCGGCCAAAG
>JALEIQ010000007.1 GCA_022769795.1 Clostridiales bacterium | reverse complement strand
AAATGAACGTGGGCATGCTGGCCACCGAGCCGGATTTCTGGGACGAACGGTATTATGCTCAGTCCACGCTGCATGACTATCTGAAAACCCTGCCGCAGGAGCAGATTGTGGAAACGCCCACCATGCGCCTGTACCTGCTGGACCGCTCGCTGATTCCCTACGCCGAAGCTATCCGCGATTGACGCGCCTTCCAAATTGTGCTAACATACACTTCCCCGTCGTCTTAAAAGGAGGGAGCCTATGAACTGTCCCAAATGCGGAAACCCCTTGCCGCAGGGCGCGGCCTTCTGCCCCGTCTGCAACGAGCCGCTGGCGGCCTATGCGCCCCAGGCGTATCCGCAGCAGCAGGGGTATCAACAGCCGGGCATGCAGGGCTATCAGCAGCCCGCCCCCCAGCAGGGCTATCAGCAGCAGGCCGCCTATCCCCCGCAGGGCGGCGGCTATGCCCAGCAGCAGCCCATATACCAGCAAACCTACGCGCAGTACCAGCAGGGCAGCTATCCGCCGGGCTATCAACAGCCCTATATTTACGGCCAGCAGCCCGCCAGGGAGCCTAACCCGGTGCTCGGCGCCCTCAGCGCCCTGCCCCGCACCTTTTTGGAGTGCTTCACCCGCCCGGGCGAGGCGCTGCGCGGCATGATGGAGCGGCGCGACCTGCTTACCGGCCCCATTGCGGTTGGGCTCGTGCTGCTGCTCACCTTCCTTTGCGGCATGGTGTTTATGCGCGGCTTCATCGGGGTGCTGCTTTCGGCCATCTCGGCCCTGACCGGCGTAAGCCTAGCCAGCGACGCGGCCTCCCTGAACCAGGGGGTCAGCTACATCGCCGGCAGGCTGGGGCCGTCGGTGGGCGGCATAGCGGTGCTGTGCCAGCTCATTGGCATGGTTGTGCCCCTGATGGTGTACATGATTTACCTGTGCGTCATCTGCAAGGTGCGCTTCTCCTGGGAGCTGCTGTTGGGGTTCCTTTCGGTTACAACCCTGCCCACGACGGCGGTGGCGCTGCTGGCGATGCTGGTATCCCTGCTTTCGCCATGGCTGGCGCTCACGGTCATTTTGTGCGGCATGGGCGTGAGCTACGCGCTGGCCTGCGGGCTGCTCAGCCTGATTACCGGCAGGCCGGACGCGCAGCTTTTGCCCGCCAAGCTGGCGCTTGTATCCCTTTCGCTGTTGCTCACGCTGGTGCTGGGCGGCCTGCTTGGCAGCCTGACGATGGGCGGCGTGATGCAGCGCATGCTCATTTTGCTTAGCAATGTGGGGTCGCTGATTTGAGGGCGCGGCGTACCCTTTCCCGCGCGGCATGGCTGGGCCTGGGCGCTTTGGCGCTGGCGGCGGTTCTGGGCGCGCTGTGGCTGTGCGGCGTGTTCTCGCCCGCCCTGGATGCGGACGCGCCCGGCGCCCTGCTCATACAGGCGCAGGACGGCCTTGATTCTATTGTGATTGAGGCGGCGCTGGATGTGGAAGGCTGCGCGCTTAGCGTAACCCAGCGGCTGCTGTTGCAAAACCGCACCGGCCAAAGCCAGGCGGCGGCGGTGCTGCGCGCCTGGCCCAACGCCTTCCAAAGCCCGGATACCTCTCCCGCCGCCGCGGAGGAGGACTTGTACCAAAGCTGCTACCCGGACGGCTTTTCCGCCGGGGCGCTGGTGATGAGCTACGCCGGAGTAACCCGCGAGGGCGGCGCGGAGGCCCAGGCCGCCTACCGCTACCTCGACAGCGCCAAAACCGTGCTTTCCGTGCCCATTGCGGACGGCTGGCAGCCGGGCGAGGTTGTAAGCATATCGCTGCGCTACACGGTGCAGGTTCCTCGCATGGCGTACCGCTTTGGCGTGAACGGCGGCATTTGGGCGCTTGGCAACTGCTTTGCCGTGCCCGCCATATGGGAGGACGGCGCATGGCGCACGGACGCCTACGCCCCCGTGGGCGATCCCTTCTATACGGACTGCGCCAACTATACCGTAGCCGTAACCGTGCCGGAGGGCTACGTATGCGCGGGCAGCGGCTGGCCCACCGTGGAAACGGCGGACGGGCAAAGCGTCTACCGCTTCACCTCCCTCGCCGTGCGCGATTTCGGCCTTGTGATCAGCGACCGCTTTCACATGGCGCAGCGCAAGGAAAACGGCGTGCTCCTTACCGCCTACGCCACGGACGCGTCCCGCGCCCGCGAGATGCTTGGCTACGCCGCCCGGGCGCTTGCGTGCTACGCCGCGCGCTTCGGCGCGTATCCCTATCCCTCCTACACCCTGTGCGAGGTGGATTTTCCCATAGGCGGCATGGAATACCCCGCCATGGCGTTTATCGCCTCCTCGCGGCTTGCGGCGGGCGGGCAGGCGCTGGAATACGTAACCGCGCACGAAACGGCGCACCAATGGTGGTACGCCGTTGTGGGCAGCGACCCGTGGAACCAGCCCTGGCAGGACGAGGCCCTCAGCGAGTACAGCGTGCTGTGCTATTGGGAGGACACGCGGGGCCGCGCCTTCCGGGACGAATGGGAGCAGGCCCACATGGAGGCCGCCCTGCGCGTAACTGTGCCACGCGGCGTTACGCCCGGAGCGCCGCTGGACCGCTTTTCCACCATGTCGGAATACGCGCTGGTGGTGTACGAGCGGGGCGCGGCCATGCTGTGCGCGCTGGATAGGGCGCTGCCCGACGGGCTTGACGCGGCCCTGAGCGCATATTATGCGCGCTACGCCTTCAAGCGCGCCACGCGCGATGATTTTGAAGCGCTGCTGCGAAGCGTGACCGGCGAGGATCTTTCCTCCCTCATCCGCGATTATCTGGACACCTATATCCTGAACTGATACCAAAGCCTGGAAAGGATGAACCCTATGGAAAACAACTGTGCGGCGCGCACCGCCGTCATCATTCCCGCCTACAAGCCGGACGGCCGCCTGCCGCCTTATGTTGAGGCTCTTGAAAAGGCTGGCGTCGGAAAGATTGTGATTGTGGACGACGGCAGCGGGGATGCGTTCACCCCGCTGTTTGCGCGGCTTCCCGAGGACGGCGTATGCCACGTAATCCGCTATCAGCCAAACGGGGGCAAGGGTGTGGCGCTCAAGCGCGGCATGGCCTATGTTCAGGAGTCCTGTCCCGGGCAGGATATCATCATCACCGCCGATAGCGACGGCCAGCACACCGTGACCGACGTGCTGCGCATGGCTGAAAGCCTGGCTGAAAACAGCGAGGGCCTGCTGCTTGGCAGCCGGGATTTTTCCCAGGAGGACGTGCCGCCCAAAAGCCGCATGGGCAACCGCATTACCTCGGTTGTGTTCAAGCTGCTGTATGGCTGCTGGGTGGGCGATACGCAAACCGGCCTGCGCGGCTTTGCCCGCGAGCTGCTGCCCACCATGATTGCCGTGAAGGGCGACCGCTATGAGTACGAAATGAACGTGCTTATCGAGTGTGCGGCCTTAAAGCTGCCCATGCGTCCCCTGTCCATTGAAACCGTGTATGAAAACAACAATGAGGGCAGCCATTTCCGCGCCTTCCGCGACAGCGCCCGCATCTACGGGGTGATTTTCGGCGGCTTCTTTCGCTTCATCGGCTCGTCGCTAGCCAGCTTCCTCATTGACTACGGCCTGTATTTGTTGTTCAACAACGTGCTCAAGGCATGGGTGCCCGCGCTGGAGCATGAATTCCGGTTCCTGTTTATCTCGGTGCTTACGCGCATCCTGGTGGCCACCATCCTGGCGCGCGTGCTTTCCGGCGTGGCAAACTTCCTGCTCAACCGCCGGTTCGTCTTTGGCGACAAGGGCTCCATGGGGCGCAGCTTTCCCCGCTACCTGGCGGTATGGCTTATGAACATGCTGCTTTCCGCCGGGCTTACCAGCAGCCTGCACCTGTGGCTTGGCTGGAGCGATAACATCGCCAAGGTTCCCGTGGATATCCTGCTGTTCTTCCTGAGCTATCATTTGCAGCGCAGGTGGGTGTTCAGCAAAAAGTCGGCACCGGAGCGCTGAGCAGATGAGAAACGCGCCAGCCCGTTTGGGCTGGCGCTATGGCCGTCAAAAAAGCTCGCTGCGCGATCTTTTCCGACGAAACAGGGTTCACCTGCGCCTTTGGCGCGGCCGGCGAACCCTGCAAGGAAACCTTGCTACGCAAGGCTTCCGAACCCACCGCACATGTCGCTGGGTTCGGATTACAGTCGGAGGGGACGGAGGTAAGCGCAAGGGCAGCATAACAACGGAACGTTGTTATGCTGTTCCGGCCAAAG
>JALEIQ010000303.1 GCA_022769795.1 Clostridiales bacterium | reverse complement strand
CGCAGCTCCCGGCGCTCGTTGGGGATATAGATGGTCGAGCGGAACTCCCGCTGGAACTGATCGGTGTTCAGGAAGGAGAAGTCACGGCCACTAAAGTCATCCCCGGTGATGGTCAGCTTCCCTACAATCTCATCGATCACCGCTTCGAAAGACTTGCCGTCCGCAACTCCCGTTTTGACTGCGTTGGATACATAGACTTCCAGAGCGTTGTAAAGCTCTGCGGAGGTAGATCCTTCAACACCGAGCTTTCTCAACGCACTCGGCTCAATGATGCCGTACACCATTTTCATGTCGCCATTTGGGTTGGTCAGAGCATAGCGGTCTGCCCGGCCCGGAAGATCCTCCAGCAAGCCTTCCAGCTTCATGGTATCTTCGTTATACACAAGACGCCATTCGGGCCAACGCTCGTCGCTGGCCTGGTACAGCGCCGCCTTGAGGATCGCTTTGCGCCACGCTTCGGCAGTGCGTTCCTCCGGGGCAACCGCTCCATACCCTTCCGTATTGCTGCCGTAAAGGGCCAGCCACTTTCCATCGTGAGGCACACCGTCGTGGGACATTCCGCTTTCCAGCAGCAAGGGAACGGCACTGATTAGGCCGCCTTTTTTACTTTCCGAACTAAGTTCCGTGTTGCTTGACGCGATGACGCCGGTATTTGTGTCGAATTGACCGTAGGTGATCGTGCCCGTTTCCCGGATGTTGGAGAAGAAGCTGGCGTACGCGCCGGTCTGGTAACGGTTCGCAACGATCAGCATGGATGTGTTCGGGTTGAACTTGAGCACAATATCCTTGGGCAACGTCCGATAGCCGCCAACCGTCTTGATCTCCTTCAGGATGTAGTAAAGCGTGCCGTCCGCATGATATTGATCTGTGAAGCTGAAGGGCGAACCATCCCCTCTGGTAAAGGTGGTTTTGCCGTTTTCTCCGGTCCTCAAAGTACCGATTACGCCGCCCTTCACTTCATAGTCGGCGACATCGGCGCTGTCAGCCCTGTTGGCCGTTGCCGCATACAGTTCAAACTCCACGCCTTCCAGCGCATCGCCGTTCTGGTCCACCTTTTTAATGCTGTGGTAGAGGGAGGGCTGGAGGTTGAAGCGCATCTGCAGGCTGGAATCGTAGTTTCCGCGTTCCAGATAAAACATCTTCAGGTTGTGGTCGGTGCCGGTGGGGAAGATCTTGTTTCCGTTATTCTGCACCCAGTACATCGCATCCGCCTCATCCTGCCCCAGGGCTTCTACAAACATGTCATACAGCGTGGTTTTCTCATCGCCCGTCACACTGCCGGGGTTGTCCGGCAGACCGCCGGTCCGCCAGCTCTGGCCGGTGATGACCTCGCCGGTGCTGAAATTGATGGTGCCGTACAGTTCGCTGTGGACGCCGCCCAGATCCAGCACCAGTACGTTGTCTATGAATACCCAGACATCATCATCGCCAGAGAATTGGAAAACCATGTCCCTCTTGCCGGAGGAGCCCATGTTCAGCTGGCCGTTCTCCGGCTGGATGAAATCTATCTGCATGGTCATGCCCATATAGTGATTCGCGCGAACAGCATTATTTACGTTTGTAATCTTTTCAGAGCTGGAGAGAATGTTGGTCGCATTCCCCTTCTCATCCGCTGTCTGAATGCTGTCAAAAACCTTTGACGCGCTGTCAAACGGGAAGAAATTACCCAGACTCATGTCGCCATCAAATGCATCTGTATCAAAATTATATCCCGCGTCCGTGCGCCAGACGGCGGGGCCGTCGTACAGAACAAAGGACCCGTCGCTGGGTCTGCCGTCCTTTGACGAGGCGCCGGTGCTCTTCTGGAATTCCGCGAAGTTTTTCCGGGCGTCATAGTAATAGTAGCCGTCACTGTCTATCTGGAACAGTCCGGTGATGTTGTTATAGGATTCTTTACCTCCCGTCTTTTCAGCTGGATCAAACAGATACTGCAAAGACGCCTTTTCACAGCTGCCGCTGACTGTACCATCGTCGCCGACCTGCAGACTGCGGCTCTGCAGAAGCTTTTCAGAAAGCGCTCTGGCATTACTCACGCCGGCGCCTTCATATTCCGCATGATTCAGGTTGGCAACGTCCATGAAGGGGCCGTTAGGCCAAGTATCGCTCGCAGTGCCTGTCGCACCCTCGAGGGGCTTACGTGCATCGTCCAGATTGATATAGGGATACCCGTTCTCCAGTGTGGATTTCACGATATTCTTCATATTCGTGTGGGCCTTGCCCCAGGGACGGCCGGCGCCTGAGCCCTGGTTCCAGAAGCCGGCTTCACGCATGGCGGAGCCGCCGAAGAGCAGCAGGGCGCCTTGGTTGATGCCGTTGCTGTGATTCATAAAGGTCGCATCTGTTCCATTTGGCAGGACATCGTTATCATCACTACCTATCTGGGGGTCATAGTCGAACAGGTTGACCGTGGTGCCCGCCGGCGTGATGCCCTGCACCTGATGATCCGCCAGATTATCAGTGTTGGTTAACGGTCTACGCATGCCAGGGTATGTTCCAGCATATACCTCCACGCCGCCGTATTCCAG
>JALEIQ010000033.1 GCA_022769795.1 Clostridiales bacterium | reverse complement strand
AGCCTGCTGACAAGCGCGATCGATACCATTGCCATGTTCCCCTACATCATTCCGGGTTCGGTGCTTGGTATTACGCTGCTGCTTGCGTTCAACGGCAAGGGAGATCCTCTGGTGCTTTCCGGTACGGCCACCATCATGATTATCTCGCTGGTGATACGGCGCTTGGCATACACGCTCAGATCAAGCTCGGCCATTCTGTACCAGATTAGCCCCAGCGTGGAGGAAGCCGCCATTTCGCTTGGTGATTCGCCGCTCAAGGCATTCCTGAAGGTAACGGCCAAGCTGATGCTGCCGGGCGTTATCTCCGGCGCTATCCTGAGTTGGATTACGCTGATTAACGAGCTGAGCTCCTCTGTTATGCTGTACACGGCCAATACGCGCACCATGTCCGTGGCGATTTACAACGAGGTTATCCGCGCCAGCTATGGTACGGCGGCCGCCCTGGCGACAATTCTTACGCTGACGACCGTGGTGTCGCTGCTGCTGTTCTTCAAAATCAGCGGGAGCAAGGATGTTACCATGTAAACCGTTTCCTTTCCATGCATGCCCCGCCATGCGTGGCGGGGCAAAAGAGGAGCCTGCACGACGATGAATGGTCAACAGACCCGCTTCCGTGACGATTTACGCAAGCTGCTGCTGCTTTACGCGCTGGCGCCGCTATTGGCCGCCGTGATTGCGCTATTTGGCGTTCTGGGCTATATACCGCTCAAGAACGTGGTGCATGGCACGACGGATGATTTACGCCTGGCGGAGAGAGCGTTTGCACAGCAGTGGCGGAGCATGGAGGAGGAACTGTTGGCCATTCAGCGCGTGCTGGATCTTTCCACGTTCCGCTCAAGCATTGCGTATCAGGCGTCTGTGAAGGAGGGCATCTATCAGTACATCAACAACAATGAGGCGCGTCCGCAGTTCTTTTTGCTGGACGCCGACGAACAACTGATCTTTTCTACGCAGAGCAATCAAAGCGTGCGGCGAAGCGTTCAGGATAGCTTTCACTGGCGATTGGTAAACAACCTGCCCGCCGCGCGCGGGGCGGTTGCCTCCGCTGTGGTACGCGCTGAGGTAGGCGTTTCCACAATCTCCAATATGCTTATTGGCTGCCGCCTTTTTGGCGCGGAGGATCAAACGGAGGGGTATATCTGCTTTGCCCTTGGCGAAAGTCAGATGCACAGCCTGCTGAAGCAATGCGCCTCATCCTTCATTGTAACCGACCGGTTTGATTCCGTGTTTTTGGGCACGGACAGCGCTTTTGTGGGGGATTTTGGAAAGCTGCGCGGGGATTTGAGCGGCGCAAACGGCTTTAAGGCGCTGCGCGAGGGCATGTTCTATATCCGGGCTGAGGGAACGGATAACGGGCTTTTGCAAATCTATGCAATGTCGGAGTGCGGCAGCATTCTGGGCACGCTTTTGCTGCTGGCGGTACTGGTGCTGGTGTTCTTCGGCGCGTTTGCAATCCTGATTCTGGTGAGCACCGAGCGCGTGGCGGATCAAAAGACCCGTATCATTGACGAAATCGCCGCCGCGTGTAACAAGGTGCAGCAGGGCGACCTGAATACCGAGCTCAGCATCAGCAGCAACGATGAGTTCCAGATCATCGCGCAGGCGTACAACAGCATGCTGTGCAGCATGCGCGAGCTGATCAGCCGCAGCGTGGAGCTTGGTCACGAAACGGCGGTATCCAAGGTAAGGCAGCTTGAAAGCCAGTTCAACCCGCATTTCTTGTTTAACACGCTGGAAAACGTGCGCTTTATGATCCGCATGAACCCCAAGGGAGCGGATAGGGCGCTGGTGAACCTGTCCAGCCTGCTAAGGTACAGCATTCACAACAGTGGCATGATTGTTCCCCTGCATGAGGATCTTGCCTATGTGCGCAGCTACATGGAAATCCTGGAAATGCGTTTTGGAGAGCGTCTGCGCTACCGTGTGGACGTGCCCAAGGAGCTGGAAACGTTCTCCATACCCAAGCTGATTACGCAGCCCATTATTGAGAACGCCGCCAAATACGGCATGCGCAAGAACGGTGTGCTGTGCGTGGAGCTATGCGCCTACTTTGAGGGCGATCAGGTGATTCTGCGCGTTCGTGACAATGGGCAGGGAATTGAGCCGGACATGCTCAAGCGGCTGCAAAGCTGCCTGGCGGACGCTTCGGAGGAGCGTGACGAGCACTTTGGCATTATGAATGTGCATGACCGCATACGCCTCATGTATGGGGATGCATACGGCATTTCCATTGAAACCCGGCCTGGGGAGGGTACGGCGGTGCTGCTTCATTTTCCCCGCGACTGCGATAGGGGAGGCGACAAAACGTGATCCTGCGGGTGTTCATTGTTGAAGACGAGGAAATGATACGCAAGGGACTGGTATATACCATCAACTGGAGCGGTATGAACTGCGTGATTGTGGGCAGTGCCTCCAATGGGCGCGACGGCCTGGCAAGCATTCTGGAAAAGCGGCCCGATGTGGTGATTACGGACATACGCATGCCGGAGCTGGACGGGCTGGAAATGCTGGAGGAGGCGTTGAAAACATACGACTTTCGCATTATCCTGCTTACCAGCTACGCGGATTTTGACTATGCGCGAAGGGCCGTTGCCATGCGCGCATACGATTATCTGCTAAAGCCATTGGACGAGGACAAGCTGGAATCCATCATACGTCGGATGCATCACGACGCGCAGGCCGTGGCGCAGGTGCGCCGGCTGATGCCCCTGCTCAACAGCGCATGCAAACCCGCGAGCCTTGTGCTGGAGGAAAGAAAGGAACAGGACGCCTATGTGGATATCGCGCTCAAGCGCATTGCCACCGCCAGCGAGCAAAGGCTGAGCATCGAAGGCCTGGCCGAGGAGGTTGGCGTTTCCGCCAGCTATTTAAGCCGCCGCTTTAAAGAGGTTACGGGGCAGACCTTTCTGGAAACGCTCAATATGCAGCGCGTGCAGAAGGCGGTAAGCCTGCTGCATGAGGGTGCGAGAACGGCCGAGGTGGCCGAGCGCACGGGCTTTAGCGATTACAAGCATTTCTGCTCCGTGTTCAAACGCTGTACTGGCCTTACGCCACGCGAGTTCCTTCATGGGAACGGCTAGCAGGCCCTTACATAGATGATTTTGGAAAGGATGACATCAAACATGACAAAGGAACAAATTGCTTCCATGGTTGACCACACGCTGTTGAAAGCGACCGCCACGCCGGAGCAGATTCAGGCGCTGTGCGAAACGGCGCGCGAGCTAAACACGGCGAGCGTATGCGTGAACCCCTGCAACATCCGTCAGGCCGCAAAGCTGCTTGAGGGCAGCCCGGTAAAGGTTTGCACGGTAATCGGCTTCCCTTTGGGGGCCAACACCTCCGCTGTGAAGGCGTTTGAAACCAAGGACGCGATTGCCAACGGCGCGGATGAAGTGGATATGGTCATCAACATCGGCGCGCTGAAGGCGGGCAACGTGGCGCTGGTGGAGGAGGACATCCGCAGCGTGGTAGAGGCGGCCAACGGCACGCTGGTGAAGGTCATCATCGAGTGCTGCTACCTGACGGATGAGGAAAAGAAGCTTGCCTGCAAGGCGTGTGTGAACGCGGGCGCTGATTTTGTGAAAACCAGCACCGGCTTTGGTACCGGCGGCGCGACGGTTGCGGATGTGCGGCTGATGCGGGCTTCCATTCCCGATACGATGAAGGTAAAGGCCGCTGGCGGCATGCATTCCTGGCAGGAGGCGCTGGACATGGTGGAAGCGGGCGCGGATCGCCTGGGCACCAGCTCCACGCTGGCCATTTTGGCGGGGGCCGAGGGCTGAGCCCTTGCGGCTGGCCGCGGATGTGCCGTAGGCGTAACAAGAAAAAACCGGCAGGCGGAATGCGCAATTTCCACCTGCCGGTTTTTCTGCTTTGGAGTATTACACAAAATCCTTGCGCATGGGCGCAAAGATATCGATCAGCGTGCCTGCCTCCAAACAGAGCGTGCCGTGAAGAATGCCCGAGGGAAAGGCGATGGTATCGCCGGGGCCCACTTCCACATCCCTGCCGTCGATGGTAAAACGGAAACGCCCGGATTTCACATAGGTGTTTTGCAGATGCGGATGCGTGTGCGCGCTGCCGGTTGATCCGGTTTCAAAATGTACTTCCACAATCATCAGGCCCTCGTTATAGGCAAGCACCTTGCGGCTTACGCCGCCGCCTAGCTGGCGAAGGGCGACGTCGCGGTTGTATACGATGGTAGCTTCCATTGTGGGTCATCTCCTTTGTTTGAATGATTTGATTATAGCAAAGGCGATCCGGTATTACAAGTATACACTGAAATCCGTGTGCGGAAGCGCCTTTCTTTGGAAGGAAAAGCGCGGATGAACGTCGAAAAAAAGCGTGACCCGCATTAGGTATACCTGGCGGGCGATATTTTCAAAGCAAGCGTTTCCCCCGGCGGCGCCGTTTAACGGCATGCCGGGGCGACGCATGTATACAAGGGGTAGGAAGCATGTTTGCGTTTTTGAAAAAGATGGACAAAAGCAGCCGCGTTTTGCTGTACACGTGTTTCTTTGCTTACTTCTGCAACGGCGTATTTTCGCTTATGATGGGCTCTGTAATGCCGGATTTGAAGGCGGTCTACGGCCTTAGCGATACGGTGAGGGGCCTGCTTTTATCCGCGCATTCTGCGGGCAACCTGGTGGCTGGGTTTGTAAGCGGCCTGGCTCCGCTGTATTTGGGGCAGCGCCGGGCCATTACGCTGCTGTCCCTGCTAAGCTATATCGGCATTGTGATGATGGTGGTATGGGGCAACCCCGTTTGGCTGCTGCTGGCCTTTACGCTCACCGGCCTGGGCCGTGGCAGCATAACAAACTTCAATAACCGCATGGCAAACCTGCTTTCCGGCGGCAGCCCGGCGGCTACCAATCTGCTGCATGCTTCCTTTGCGACGGGCGCGATTTTAGGGCCGATGATCTTCCTGGGCATGCGCACGGCGGTTTCCTGGCGGGCTGGGTTAATCGTGGCCGTGGCGCTGGGCGCGGCAAGTATTTGGAACCTGAGCCAGATGAAAATTGCCAACGACCGTCCTGACCGCAGGGATAAAACAAACAGCACCCTGTCGTTTTTGAAAAATCCATCCTTCCTGATTTTGTCGATGATGATGTTTTGCTACCTATGCTCGGAGTATGCGATCAACGGCTGGCTGGTAACGTACATCCAAAGCAAGCATGAGCTGCTTTCCAGCCTTGGCTCTACGGCGCAGGAGCAGGCCAGCGGCCTTGCCGCCTACAGCCAGACCATGGCCACGCTGCTGTGGACGGTGATTCTGGTGGGCAGGCTGGTGTGCGCGTCCCTTTCGGCCAGGGTGCCGCAGAAGCGGCTGATGCTGGGCGCGAGCATCGGCGTTGCGGCGTTTTTTGGCACCATGCTATTGAGCGATACATTGGTGATGGTTACGCTGTCGGTGGCCGGGCTTGGCTTTTGCATGGCGGGGATCTGTCCCATGATCTATTCGGACGCGGCGATCTTTACCAATACGTATCCGCTGGCAACCAGCACCATTCTGGCCATTGGCTCCTCCGGCGCGATCCTGATGCCTACCATCGTTGGGGCTACGGCGGAGCGCTTTGGTTTTACCGGCGGTATGAGCGCCATCTTTGTAACCATGCTTCTGCTGGTGGTGTTCGCCACACTGAACGCAACGGTTAAAACGCGCGTGCCCAAAGAATATGCCGGGCAGACGCAGGCGTAAACGGGTGGGACTTTATAGACCTTTGCGCACGGGCAGAGAGGCTCGTGCGCTTTGCTTTTCATGAGGCTTGACAATGCGCTGCCAATATTATATAATCAATTTATATAAATGATTTACTTAAAGGAGCGGACGAATATGCCCAAGCAGCGGATAACAAAAGAAATGGTGCTGGACGCGGCCTTTGCGCTCGCCCGGGAAAAGGGCCTGGCGCATGCCAGCGTTACGGAGATTGCGGCGCGGGCGGGCTGCTCGGTGCAGCCTATTTACAGCTATCTGGGCGGCATGGAAGGCTTGCGGCAGGCAGTGTGCGAAAAGGCGCGTGAATTTGTGAAAAGCTATGTGGCGGCGCGGCTTGAGCCGGAGGACTTTTTCCGCAGCGTCGGCATAGCGTATGTGTCGCTGGCACGCGAGGAACCGCACCTGTTTCATGCGTTTATGATGCAGCCCAGGGAAAATATCGCCTCGCTTGAGGATTTATACGCGGCGGAGGCGAATCCGGAAGCGGCGTTGGCCATCGCGCGTCAATACCGGATTGATGAAGCGAGCGCGCGAAGGTTGCATATGCACATGCTCATTTATACCACGGGTATAGGCGCTATTTTGGCAACGACCACCCCGGGCATCCAGGAGGAGGAGACGCGGGTACAGTTAGAACAGGCGTTCGAGGCATTTTTTGACACAATCGTAAAGCGGCAGGAGGAGGCATGACCATGACAAATCAAACGGTGATTCTATATGTGAGCAAAACAGGCTTTACCCAACGCTATGCGCAATGGCTTGCGCAGTGGCTTAACGTGAACGCCCTGCCCTTTTCCAGGAAAAACGCACGCAAAATAGAGGATAGCGCAACCATCGTATTTGGCAGCAGCCTGCACGCCGGTAAAATTCGCAAGGCGCAATGGATAAAGCGCCGCCTGCCGGGGTGGCAGGATAAGCGGATTGTGCTGTTCGTAACAGGAGCTATGCCGGATGGCCCGGACGCGCAAAACGCGCTGCGGCAGAATTTTACGGACGTGCAGTGGCGGGCGGTCAAGGTGTTCTATCTGCCGGGCGGCCTGTGCTACGAGCGCATGGGATGGCTTGACCGGGCGATGATGGCGGGCTTTCGCAGCTTTCTGCAAAAAAAGGAACCGGATAGCGAAGCGGCGCGCATGGTGGCCCATTCCTTTGATCTTTCTGATCCGGGGGCCATCGACGGGCTGGCGCGGTACTGCGGAAGTGGAAAATAACACCGGCGGGCGCGGTTGTATGCGGCATGCGTCCGCTTTTTGTTACAAGCATTTTTCAAAAGATACGTTTCTATGGGAAGAAAAACCATCCTCCATCCGTTCCCATAAAGGAATCCCAAATACGTGCCATTTGGCGCGTTAAGGAGGAAAGCCGATGAAATGGTTTCAACGAGCCGTGCTGGCCCTATGCCTGGCGCTGTTGTTGCCCGCCTGGTGTCTGGCGACGTCCGGGATGGAGCTGGAAGCGGAAATGGGGTACGATGGAAACGCCACCTACGTGCGCAAGCTGCCTGTAAGCGTGCGCCTTACCAATCACGGCGGCGACGCGAGCGGCAAGGTGGTTGTGGACGTAAACCGCAGCGAAACGCAATTTGACCGCTACGAGCTGCCCGTGACCGTGGCAGCCGGGAGCACGGTAAACGTAACGGTTCCCGTAGTGCTTACCCAGCGGCAAAAAACCTATGCCGTAAAATGGGTGGAGGATGGGAATACCATTGCGCAGCAGGAGATTAAGCCCTCTGTTTTGATTAATCCCGCCAGCCTGATTGTGGGCGTTATGGGCGGCGACGCGCAAAGCTTTGGCTATATGAACATTACCAAGGCGACGGATGCGCTGGCACGCAATGAATATTGGGCCACGGTTCCGCTGACGCTGGAGAGTTTTCCATCCGACGCGGAAAGCCTGCGCTTTTTTGACGCGCTGGCAGTGGACGGCGTGGATTTGACCGCGCTTTCGGACGATCAAAAGCAGGCGCTGGACCGGTGGCTTCAGGACGGCGGCGTTGTGCTGCTGGGAGGCGGCGCGAAGGCGGCCACTGGCTTTCCCTTCTTTGCGCAGTACACGGGTATTGTGGCAGGGGAGATTGCCCATACGTCGGACCCCACTGGCGAGCTGCTTTCGCTGTTTGGGGTAACGGGAGAGCCGCTTGGGCAGGAGGTCATCACCGTGGCGCTCAAGGGCGCGAGCGGGCAGGCCGTGGGCGCGGCCCCTCTGGCGGACGTAACCCGTGTGAAAAACGGCTTTGTGATTACGGCTTCCTTTGCCCTGGCGGAAAAGCCGCTGAACGCCTGGCTTGGAAAGAACGTAATTTGGCAGCGGATGCTGATTACCTACGCGCAGTCCCGTTACAAGGCCATCATCAACGCGCGCGCAAGGGGCAGCTATTCGGAGAACAGCTTTTATGTGGATACCGGCGTTACCGACGCGATGGGCGTGGCAAACGGCGGCGAGATGCTGCTGCCAGTGGCGGTGATCGTATTGTTTGTGGCGCTGGTGGGCTTTGGCAACTATGCGCTGCTCAAAAAGCTGGATAAGCGCGATTGGATGTGGCTGAGCGTGCCGGTGCTGGCCGTGGCCGCCTCTCTTGCCATATGGCTGATGAGCGGCGCGCTGCCCCTGCGCGAGCCCATCGGCGTGCATTATACCATCGCCGCTGTAGAGGCCGACGGAACGGCGCAAAGCTATACGGCCGTGGTGGCCGCCAAGGCGCAGGACGAACAGCTCACCGTTGGAGCAAAGGAAGGAACGGTGGATCTTGCAAACACCATTTCCTATTACACGCCGTCGGATGACAACGTACAGGAAACGGCGGCGGAGCTGCGCTACACCTGCACCTACGGCGAGCAGTCAACCGTCACCTTCCCCAAGGCCGGGGTATGGGCCAAGCAGTCGTTTGTTTTGCAGGATGTTCCCAGGCAGGACGTAAGCGGCGTATCGGGCGTATGCGGCTGGGATGGCAAAAGCCTGACGGCGACCGTTACCAACGGCAGCCAGGTTGCGCTGAGCAACGGCATTTTCCTTTCGGAATACGGGTTTGCCAGCGTGCCCGCCCTTTTGCCCGGCCAAAGCCACACGGTGAAGCTGTCGCCACTAACCCAGACGAAACCGGCAAACCAGCGCACCCGTGAGGATGTGGTGAAGGACGGCGCTTTGCTGGATGCGCAGGACAGGCAGAACTACTCGCTGTATGATTTTATCCAGGTTTTCAAGGAAAACGAGAAGAAAAAGGGCGCGCTGAGCCAAAGCGAGCGCCTCGTTCGCTCGGGGCTGCTGAACAACGCGCTCAACAACGTGGATTTCAATTTGGAAAGCCGTTTTCTCTATGTGGCCTTCAGCGATGAGCTGGATTCCCTGGAACTGCTGCTGGACGGGCAGCCGGTAAGGCGCTCGGCTCAGTACGGCATGGTGCGCGTGGATTTGCGCTACAACCCCGTTGCCAGCGACGGAAGCATGCGTTTCCTGCGCGGCGCATTCCCGGTTTCCACAGCCGTTTTGGATAAAAACCAAAAGCCCTCCGTGGGAGAGGAGCTTTCAAATGGTCGCTACCAAAGCTTTGCCTTGAGCAACAGCCCTGCTTTTGCCTTCGATGTGAGCGGACTTCCCCAGGGTATGACGCTTACGGACATGGATATCTCGCCCAGGTACAGCTATTACGATTATAAGGTGAGCCTGTACAATGCGCGCACCGGCGAGTGGGACGCGTTCAAGACGTATACCCGCGACCGCAGCGGCCAAGCGGCTATCCAGACGGACGTGCCGCAGTTAAAGGATTATATTACCGGCGGCTATCTGTACGCGCGCTTTGAGCGCTATGGAGCGGCCGAGGATTACGCGGATGTGGATACGCCTATTTTGACCCTGGATGGGAGGATGAAATAATGCTGGTTTTGAATGAACTGACCCGCTATTACGGCTCCTTCCTGGCGCTGGATCACTTGAGCCTGAGCATTGGCGAGGGAGAGCTTCACGGCTTTGTGGGCCCCAACGGTGCGGGAAAAACCACCACTATGCGCATTTTGGCAACCCTGATGAAGCCCTCCTCCGGCACGGCCACGCTGGATGGGGTGGACGTGGCCACCAGGCCCCGCGAGATTCACCGCCTGATGGGCTATATGCCGGACTTCTTTGGCGTGTACGACCGGCTGAAAAGCTGGGAGTATCTGGACTTTTATGCGCGCTGCTACGGCTTTGGCTACCGCGAGCGCATGAACATGATTGACGGCCTGCTGGAGCTGGTGAACCTGTCGGATAAGCGCGACAGCTATGTG
>JALEIQ010000256.1 GCA_022769795.1 Clostridiales bacterium | reverse complement strand
GCGCATTCAGTGGTCGCGCTGTGGATGTAGCGGCAGGGCACGCTGAGCTCGCAGGTGCGCGCGCCGCTGCGGGCGCGCTGCATGGCGCCGCCCTCGTTGCCGCCGCTCGTGCCCATTTTTACCTGATGGCTGATACCGCGCGCCTTTGCCAGCGCGAGCATCTCCCGGAACAATTCGGGGTTGGCGATGGAGGCGTTATCCATAAAGCTTACGGCCACGCCCTCGCCCGCGCGGCACACATGGCGGGCCGGGGGCGTATCGCCGGTATCGTTGGCGGTGGTGCCCTCCAGCGCCAGGCCAATATCCGGGTGCAGGCGGAAGGCCGCGCCGGCAGCGCCGCGGCAGCCCACCTCCTCCTGGCAGGTGAACACAAAATCCGTATCGCCCGCCGGGTTGCAGTCAAGCAGGCGCAGCAGGTTATAGCAGCCCACGCGGTCGTCCAGGGCCTTGGCCAGCAGCATGCCCTCGCCAAAGGGCGTAAAGGCGGTGGCAAAGGTGATGGGCGTGCCCTCGGGCGCTTTGGAAAGGGCCTCGTCCTTGTCCTTCGCGCCGATATCCACATACAGCTGATCGATGGGCAGCACATGCTTGCGATCCTCGGCGGTTTGCTGGTGGATGGCCATCGCGCCGATCACGCCGTTAAGCGGCTCCTGATCCGGCGTGGCATAGCCCACCTTCACGCGCTTGCTCACCAGCACGCGCGGGTCGATGCCGCCAATGGCGCGCACGCGCAGCAGCCCGTCGTCCGTGGCGGAAAGCACCATCAGGCCCACCTCGTCCATGTGGGCGGAAAGCATCACATGCGCGGCGCTCGCGTCACGGCCCTTCTTGTGGGCGATCACATTGCCCATGCGGTCGATGGTCACATTTTCCGCGCCCAGCTTTTCCACGCACTCGGCGTGGATGGCCATGCGCACCAGCTCCTCGCGGCCGCTGATTCCCTGCATATCACAAAGCGTTTTCAGCTCCATAGTCCTTCGTCCCACCCTTCGTCAAGGTCGCCCAGGAAATGGGCCAGCAGCCTGCCGCACTCGCGGATTACCTTGGTATCCAGCAGCTCCACGGTGGTGTGCATGTATTTCAGCGGCAGGTCAATCAGCACGCAGGGCACGCCGCAACGGGCGACCTGGATATTGTCCAGATCGGTATAGGTGGCGCGCGCGGCCATCTCGGTGTTCAGTTTAACGCCATGGCTGCGCGCCGTGTCCTTGAGCCTGTCCAGCAGCTTGTGCTGCACAAAGGGGCCGTAGGTGGCGGCGGGCGCGTCCAACGGCACGGTGGTATCCGGGCGGCTGGCGGGGATGGTCGCGTGGGTCACATCCAGCGCCACGGCCAGGTCGGGGTCGATGGTATAGGCCGCGACCTCCGCGCCCTTGGAGCCAACCTCCTCCTGCGAGGTGGCCACAAAGTAAATATCGCAGATGTGGTTGAGCTTTTGAAGGCGCTCGGCAGCCTCCAGCAGGCAGGCCACGCAGGCGCGGTCATCCATGGTTTTGGAGGCGCAGCGGTCGTTAAGGAGCCTGGTCGCGGGGCCGTTGAGGGTAATCAGGTCGCCAACGCGCACAAGGGCGCGCACCTTTTCCACGGGCAGGCCCAAATCCACAAACAAATCCTCGCGCTTATAGTTGTTCTTTCTGTCCGCGTCGCTCAAAAGATGCGGCGGGGTAGCGCCCACCACGCCCAGCAGCTTCTGGTATCCGCCCTGGGCTCCGCGCGCGTGCACCGTTACCGTGGACGCGGGCAGGATGCGGGGATCCACGCCGCCCACCTGGCCCATGCGCAGCGTGCCGTCCGGCAGGATATCCGCCACCATCAGGGCAATTTCGTCCTGATGCGCGGCCAGCATCACCTTGGGCGCGGGCGAGCCGTCTTTGGTGGGAAGGGTCGCCTTTTTGAAGGCGATCACATTGTAAAGCGGGTCAATGGTTACGGAGTCACACAGGGGCTCAAACTGGGACTTGAGCCACCGGCTTACCTCGTCCTCATGCCCGCTGGGGCCGTGCTGTGCGGCCATGCCTTCCAGGTAGTTGAATATGTCCATGTTTCTCTGCCTTTCCCTGTTGGTTGATTGGGCAATGCAAGGGTTATTATACTGGAAATAGTATAAAAAAGCAAACCCACGGCGGAGCGCGGCAGCCTTGAAAAAGCAGCCTATTTCAGGGCATGAGGCAGCCTGCCATGCGGCGCGGCTTACCTTGCCTCTACATTTTCGGTGGGAATCCACGCGCGCACGGGCCCCAGCTCGCAGTCGAACTCCGCAAATACCCAACCGTTCTCCTCGAAAAAGACCGAAAGGGACGTTCCCGCCCCAATCGCGGCTTCCTCAAAATCGTTATACACGTTGCTTGGTCCAAAGCGGGGCGTGAGCGCGCAGTTGGTTTTCGCGGAATAGGAGCTCAGCGTTACCTGGGGAACGCCCCCGAGCCCGGTAAAAATCTTCGTCTGGAAATAAAGCCGCCTTCTTCCGACCGTCGTATAGTCCAAATCAACCAGCACATAGCCGTCCTCGATAAAAAGCGCCTGAATGCTGGAAATCTTATAGGTCTTGTACGCGCCCGCCCCATGATAGCTTCGGCTGGGGCCGCAGCGGGACTGGTAGCGCTCGTCCTCAGGCAGCGGATAGACGGAAACGGGAATTCCGTCATAGGAGGCCTGGGGCCACGACGCCTCCGGCGCGGCCGCCGGCTGAGGCGTTGGCGCGGCGTAGCCGAAGAAGGAGGACATTTGATAGGTTCTGCCGGTGCGCAGCCAGTTTCCGTTTGCGTCCCGCGTGTAAAGCGTCGCCTGCTGCGAGCCGTTATCCGTCACGCGCAGCGTCCAGTCGATTCCATCGTTGTTTTCCGCCTGAGAAATCGTGGAGCTGACAACCTCGTCCTTCTCGTCCATGAGCATAACGCCCTGAACAGACCGTTCGGTGCTGATAACAAGCAGGGCCGTTTCCCCAAACGCGGCGAGGGGCGCAAGCAGCAGCGCGACGAGCAGGATACATAGCCGTCTTTTCATTTTCAAGCCTCCTTTATTTGGAAAATTTCATCTTTTCATCCATTATATACGCAATTTTCTCGCAGGTCAATGTCTTTCCTAGGCATAGTTTGCGTTGACGGAAATTTTCCACCATGCTATAATGAATGACACGAAATTGAAAAACCGGAAAGAAAGAGGAATGGTAGGATGAAAAAACCCGCGCTTCTACTCGCTTTTGCCGCAATACTCCTGGTCTGTCAGGCCGCCTTTGCGCAGGAACCAGCCGCCGTGGAGGGACTGTGCATTAACGAGCTGATGGCCTCCAACCACACAAGCCTGGAGGACAGCTTTGGGCGGCACCCCGACTGGGTGGAGCTTTTCAACGCGTCCGGCGAGGCTGTTTCGCTGGACGGGGTTTGCCTGTCGGACAAAAAGGGAGAGCTGGAGCGCTACCGCTTCCCGGACGGGATTGTGCTGGGCCCGAACGAATACCTGATCGTGTTCTGCTCCGGACTGAAAAAGGGCCTGGAGGACGAGCTGCATACCCCCTTCAAGCTCAGCGCGGCGGGAGAGGCGCTATATCTAAGCAAGGACGGCCAGATTATCGATTCCGTCCTGTTTGAGGATATGGAGCCGGACGTCAGCCTTTGCCGCACAGGAGATGGAAGCTATGCTGTTTCGTATGTTCCCACGCCCAACGCCGAAAACCAAATCGTTCCGTAAGACGCTTGTCCTTTGGGTTGTTCTGCTGGCGGGCGCGCTTGCGCCCGCGTGCGCTCTGGGCGCCGAGGCGCTCGATTTGCGCGTTAGCATACCCGCGACCGGCGTTTCCATTGAGCCCTATCTGCACAACAACCGCCATTACCTGTTCCTTCCCGGCTTTTGCAATCGGGAAACGCTGATTGCGCATGTTGGCGAGGACGGCGGCTCCATAGAGGTCAAGGAGGGCGGGCGGCTGACCGAGGGAGAGCTTACCGGCGCTTTTGCGGCGGAGCGGCTCACGCTGCACAATCCCTCCGGGGGCTGGAGCCGCCTTGAGGTGATGCAGGGCAGCAAGATTCCCTGCATGTTCATTACAACGCAGTCCGGCTCCGTTTCCCAGATTCACAAAAGCAAGGAAAACAGCGAGCCGGGACATCTGCTGTTTTTTGACGCAAACGGCGCTGTGCGCTATGACGGGGAGCTTACCGCCATACGGGTGCGCGGCAACACCACGGCCTCCTATCCCAAGCGCCCCTATCAAATCAAGCTTGCTTCCGCCGCCAGCCTCACCGGCGGCGGCAAGGCGAAAACCTTTGTGCTGCTGGCGGAATACCTGGATTTTTCGCTGCTGCGCAACCGCGTCACGCTTGATATGGCCCGCTACGCGCAGGTTCCCTGGGCGATGCGCGCCCTCTCGGTGGATGTGTATATCAACGGCGCGTATCGCGGGGTTTACACCCTCGCCGACAAGGTGGAGATTGGGAAAAGCCGCGTCGCCATCAAGGATCTTCAGCCAGAAATGGAGTACCTCAACGCCCTGCCGCTTTCCCAGTACAAGGCTCACACCCTTGAATACGAGGACGGCACTACCGCGTTTGGCTATCGTCTGGACGCTTCCCCGGCGGATTTAACCGGCGGATACCTTTTGGAGATCGACAAGGCGTACCGCGTGAAGGACGCCGACAACGGCAGCGTGTTCACCAGCCGGAAGATGGGCATCTGCGTGCGCGAGCCGGAGTATCCCTCTCTGGAGCAGATGGACTATCTGCACGGCCTGCTGATTCAGATCGACAACAGCATTCGCCAGAAGGACGGGCGCGACCCGGTATCCGGCGCGCATTTTACCCAGCTGATAGACCTTCCCTCCTTCGCCAAGAAATTTTTGATTGAGGATATCAGCATCAACTTTGACGCAAAGGCGGGCAGCCAGTATTTCTTTAAGGACAGGGACAGCGTTTCCCCCAAGCTGTTTGCCGGGCCCGCGTGGGATTACGACCTCACCTACGGCAACTGCCAGGTGGACTCGCCACGCAAGCCGTACCTGATGACCATCAAAAATTCCTTTCCCTGGTACAATACGCTGTTTCAAAAGCAGGCGCAGTTCCGGCGGGAGGTGCGCGATCAATATTTTGAGTTCTTTCAGCCCGCGCTGCAAATTTTGACCGGACAAAGGCAAAGCGACGCGCCCGATGTGCTGCGCCCGCTTGCGGAATACGAAAGCGAGCTGACGCTCAGCGCGAAGATGAACGCAGTACGCTGGCCGCCGAATTACGGCCAAAAATACGCGCTGCGCAGAGGCTTCACCTTTGAAACCTCCATCGCCCGCATGCGGGACTTTTTGGAGGAACGCGTGCGCCCAGA
The DNA here is from genome assembly GCA_022769795.1 of Clostridiales bacterium. Lineage (GTDB taxonomy): Bacteria > Bacillota > Clostridia > Christensenellales > Aristaeellaceae > Limiplasma. The sequence continues at coordinate 107 of JALEIQ010000256.1, read as the reverse complement.
TAGGGTGCTATCGAAAGTAGAAATATGAAGCTACCTTCCACAATCATGGGAGAGTCAACCTGCCTTATCGGAGACCGAAAGGAAACCGGGAGTGTAGCATGGCAGGA
>JALEIQ010000247.1 GCA_022769795.1 Clostridiales bacterium | reverse complement strand
GCTCAACCTGACGGTGGTTGGCAATTACAGCATCAGCGTCACAGGCGCCTTTCTATCCAGCGGAAGCGAGCTTACCGTTGGGTTCGACCGTTCCACCGGAGCCATTACGCTTACGCACAATGGAATAAAAACCAATATGGGCTCCAGCTTTTCGCTAAGGCGGCATAGCGCCAGCGGAACGAACGGAATCAAAATCCGCCAGGCGCGCGAAAGCAATAATCCCTATCCGGGCGATTTATCCTTTCATGCGGTGTCAAACGGAAGCGGATATACGCTGTATACCATAGCGCACATTTATATTGAAAACTATCTCTATGGCGTATTGCCCTATGAAATGGGCAATTCCACCAATATTGAGGCGCTCAAGGCGCAGGCTGTGGCCGCGCGCACCTATACGGTACGCATGATGCAAAGCCGCGCTTCCGGCCTATATGATGTAAAAGACACAACCAGCGATCAGGTCTACCGGGGAACGCCTTCCGGGAACGCGAATTGCGTGGCAGCCGTGAACGCGACCAAGGGCATTGTGCTGATGTATGGCTCAAGCTATATCACCACATATTATTCCGCCAGCAACGGCGGCCAAACGGACATTTCGCGCGGCGCGGGCTCCTACGCCTACATGAAGGTGAAGGACGATCCCTTTGATTACGCCAACCCAAGTTCCACCGTAAAAAAGAAAACGATCTACGCCGACCTTTCCAATCCGGCGAATAACGCGCAGCTGATGAGCCTGCTGAAAAGCAAGGCTGTAAGCAGGCTTACCTTAATGGGGTACGCTGCCACGCAAGGCAATACGGCGCTGGTTACATTAAAAAGCGTTACGCCGCATACGCCTATGTACGCCGCACCCAGCAGGCTGTACACAAAAATGGATTTTACGCTGACCGCGAACACGCAGGGTGGAACAGGCGTGACGGTTACGGTGACATGCGACATCTTTAAGGAGCTTGAAAGCCTGCTCTCTATGGGAATCCAATCCCTTTCCAACGAGCTATGGAGCGTGAGCAAAACCGCAACGGGTTTTGTGCTGGAAGCCAGGCGCTATGGCCATGGCATGGGCATGAGCCAGCGTGGAGCCATGTATATGGCGAAGCTTGGTTACCGCTATGATCAGATTTTGGGCTTTTACTATGAGGGCTGCCAGCGCGTGCAGCACAGCTTCACCAACAGCATTCTGAGCGCTGGCTCCAGCGATCAGCAAATTACCATTGAACCCCCGGCTGATTTGAACGACCAGCCCGATGCGGCCTGCAAGGCTACCGTGAAGCTGGTAAGCGCTAATGCGATACTTGCCATCCGCAATGACAAATCCACCTCGGCAGCGATGATTGGCGCCCTTGGCAACGGCGCGATTGTGGACGTACTGGCCAGCGACGGCGCATGGTGCTTTATTCGCTTTGGCGAAATGAAGGGATATGTGCCCGCAAATGCGCTTGTGATCACAGGCACGCCATCTGGAACGGAGGAGGCGCCAAGCAGCATCCTTGGCTTTGCCAGGGTAACGGCGAGTGATTTTGTAAACTTGCGCGCAGAGCCAAGCATGAGCGGAAAGGTTGTAAGCACCGCTCCCGCTGGTGCTGTGCTTACCGTATTCAGCCAGAACGGCAGCTGGGCGAAGGTACAGTATAACGCTACGGTAGCCTATGCCAATACGGGCTTCATTTCGCAGGTTACTTCCAGCTATCCCGATGCGGTTTCCTCGGGCGGCTCCGGCGCGAGCGTGAATACGGAGGACGGCCAGCCTGCCGCGCTGTGGGTTTCCGCGTCCACCAACGCGCAAATTCTTGCTCAGCTTGTGCCCGGAACGGAAGTGACGGTTGAGAGCGATGACGGCTCCTGGTGCAAGGTGCAGTATAACGGCATGACGGGCTATATGCTCACGAACGCGCTGTCTTTTACCGGAGGTACGGACGTTTCTCAGCCCGGCATTCCCGTTCAGCCGGAAGCTCCCCAGCAGCCCGGCGGCGAACAAATGCCCCCGGCCCAGTCTGGAAGGCTGGCTGTTGTAACCACGGAATACGGTTCGCTCAACATGCGGTCGCAGCCGCGCGCGGGTAGCCAGATTATAACCACCATACCGCGTGGAATGCAGATTGAGGTAACTGAGGCAGGAGCCACATGGTGCGCCGTGCTTTATTCCGGGCTGCGCGGCTACGTGATGACATCTTTCCTGACCTTTTCGGACGGCGCAGCTTCGCAGCCCGAAACGCCGCAGACCGGCGGAAGCGTTACTGTGACCACGCAAAGCGGGTCGCTGAATTTGAGGATACAGCCGCGCTCGGGCAGCGATATCCTGCTGCGTATACCGCAGTATGCGGCGGTGACCGTGCAGGAACGCGGGGTTGAATGGAGCCGCGTAACGTATCAGGGCGTCACCGGATATGTTATGAGCGTGTTTTTGACCTTTTCGGACGTGGCGTCGTCGGCGGAGCCGGTTGAGCCTGGCACAGGGGATTCCCAACAGCCTGACCAAACGCCCGATACGCCTGACGCGGATGATCCCGACGAGCCCATCACCCAGGCTCCGGGAAGCGAGGATGCGCTGTATGCCGTTGTAACAACGGTGTCCGGTTCTCTAAACCTGCGCAGGGACGCGCTGCCGGGAAGCGCCGTTATCGCGCGTATTCCAAAGGGAACCACCATTGTGATTAGCGAGCGCATGGCTGTCTGGAGCAAAACCTCCTACGCGGGCAATGAAGGCTATGTAATGAACGCTTATTTAACCTTCCAAAATGGAAAGCCACAGGTAATAGAGGGCGAAACCGCGGTGGTTGTTACCCCCTCGGGAACGCTGAACCTGCGGCTGGAGCCATCCCGTAACGCGGGCGTGATTGCCCATATCCCGCAGTATGCAACCGTAAACGTTCAGCAGCGCGGAAACGACTGGTGCTATATTGCCTATGAGGGGATGCTTGGCTATGTGATGACCGATTTTTTGAGCTTTTCGACGACCTCGCAGCCTTCTCTGCCAAATAACCCTGAGGCTCCGTCAGAAGGGGAAAACGAGCAGGGCGAAGGAAACACGCTAGATTCCCGGCCTGATACTTCTGCTCCGATGACCGCGTATGTTTCCACCGTTTCCGGGGGATTAAATCTGCGCGAGCAGCCGGGTAGCGGGCAACGTGTCATCAAGACCATTCCAAGAAACGCAGCCGTGACCGTTGTGAGCTACGGGGAGCCTTGGTGCCAGGTGCTCTACGGCGGGCTTGAAGGCTATGTGATGACCAACTTCCTTCGCTTTGAGGGAACGCCGGTGCTTCCTCAGGAGCCAGAGGACAATACAGATACGGCGGACGAACCCACCAAGGAATCGCCCCAGAGCCCTGTGGGGCAGCCCGATCAAACGCCGTTGGAGGAAGAAGGCACAGCAGCCTGGGTAACCACGCCGTCTGGCTCCCTTAACCTGCGCGAAGCAGCCGACGCAAACAGTCGGGTGATTACCTCCATTCCGCGCCACGCGGAGGTAAAGGTGTTTTCCCAAAACGGCACGTGGAATTACGTGCAATACCAGGATTGGCTCGGCTATGTGATGAGCAAGTACCTGTCCGCTTCAAAACCAGCGATCGAGGAAAGCACCGCGCAGGGCAGCGCGCCGGGGGAAGCGCAGGCTCCGGGACAAACCGCCCAAAACGGGGGCATGGTGTTGGATGTAACGCTGCATGCGCCCGATGGAGCGACCTATGCGACCGCCGTATCAGACGCAGCGCTTTGGCCCATGTGTGAGGAAAACGGACAGCCTCTGGCGAATATGCAAATTGGCGAGCAGATAGAAATCATTTTGCTGGGCGATTCCTGGTGCCTGATTCAATACCAAAGCATTCAGGGATATTGTCTCACACGAAATTTGCAGGTGAACGGCCAATGAGCGAGATATGGGTACGCCCCGGAGAACGGGTGGATGATTTGCAGCGGAACGGTCTGAAAATTATCCAAAACCCAAAGGCATTCTGTTTCGGCATGGACGCCGTGCTGCTCGCGGATTTTTCCCGCGTGCGGCCAAGGGAGCGCGTGGCGGATATGGGCACGGGCACCGGCATTCTGCCGCTGCTGATGAGCCAGAAGGAGGAAAGCGCGCGCTTTGAAGCCTTTGAATTGCAGCCGGATATGGCGGATATGGCGGCCCGCTCCGTGCGCATGAACGGCTTGCAGGAACGCATCCGTATTCATCAGGGGGATCTGCGCTCCGCTCATGAGCAAATTGGCCGTGAGAGTATGCATGCGGTGGTGTGCAACCCGCCCTATGGCAAGCAGGGCGGAACACTCACCAACGATTTGCAGACCCAGCTGCTTGCGCGCCACGAAACGGATTGCACCATCAGGGATATTGCCCGCGCGTGTGCCTCTGTTTTACGCACTCGCGGCAGGCTAAGCATGGTATTTCCCAGCCAACGAATGCTTGAATTGACGGATGTTCTCCGGGAATGTAGACTGGAACCCAAGCGCCTGCGGATGGTTTGCGCGCGTATAGACCGAGCGCCCTATTTGCTTTTGATTGAAGCTGTCAAAAACGCCCGGCCAGGGCTGCTGTGGCTGCCGCCCTTGATTGTATATAACACGGATGGAAGCGAAACCGAAGAATTAAACCGCATCTATCACCGCGCCTGAAGCGAGCGCCGCTCGTGCCGCCACAGGAAAAGGACTCCAAGATTCCAGCCGATATGCAGCACTTCTCCTGCCGCCTGGGCAAGGATTACGCCATACAGGCGCAAACCGGGCTGCACCGTAAGCCGGCAGGTAAGAGTCATGGTTAATAGGGACACGGCAAGCGCTCCGTACATGGAGCGCTTTTGCTGTCCAAGGGAGGCGGTTATACCGCCCGTTAAATGCCCTAGGGCGAGCAACAGCGTAAGAGGCGCGCTGAAGCGGAACAGCTCCGCAAGCTCCGCCAAACGATACACCCTGTTGGCGAGCAGCGGCGCGGATGCATACACCACCCCGGCACATAACAAACCCATAGGAACGCAGGAGGCAAAGCAGAGCAGAATCAGCCGCTTCAATTCCGCCGGTGTTTCTTCCGCCTTTGCAATGCGCGGCATCGCCACCATGGAAAGGGCGCTGGTAAACACGCATGGCAGCATGAGAATGGGCATAACCATGCCGTTGAACATGCCAAGCCTGGCCGTTGATTCCGCTGCGGAAAGCCCGCTTTGCTGAAGCTTGAGCGGAATGAGGATGGCCGTAAGCGAGCGAAGCAGCGTTTGCACAAGCCGCGTGACCGTCGCCGGGGCCGCCAGGCGAAAGATGGAGGACCGCCAGCGGGCAGCGCTGGCGGTGTCGTACAGCGGGATGCGCACCGCATGCAAAACAAACGCCAGCCCAATCACTTCCGCAACCATGGTAGCCGCTACCGGCACGGCCGCAAGCCACGGGGCGGTGAGCCTTTCAAGCATGACAAGCAGCATTAGCGTAAACAGCAGCCTGCTTACCTGCTCAATCAGCTCGCTTAACGCCGGAATTTTGCTCCATTCCATGCCATAGCAGTACCCGTTGAGCGCTGCCGAATAGCCAAGAACCAAAATACAGGGCGCGGAAAACCACAGCGAGGGAAGCACCCTGGTATCGCCCATCCAGTGAGCCAGCAGCGGGGAAAACAGGAGCAACACAGGAATGAGCATGGCGGACGCTGCGCGTACAAGCCAAATGCCAGCCAGCAGCGGCTTTTGCTTATCCGTTTCCCTGGCGCGCGCCGTCATTCGGCTGATCGCCATGGGCATGCCGGAGGTAAGGGGCGTAATGGCCAGCATGTGAACGCTCTGCGCCAGCTCTGAAATGCCCATGATTTCAGCTCCCAAAAAGCGCGAAAGGATCACCCTTAGCAAAAGGCCCAGCGCGCGAACCGTCGCGTTTACGCCTGTTAAAAAAAGGGTCTGCTTTTTTGCGCCAGTCGCCTTCATGCTCTCGCCTCCACAGGGGAGGGTATGACGCGCGATCTGGCGGCATGCCTTTTGATTGCCAAACGGCACCCAATATCGTATAATGACAGAAGCAAAGGGGGAGAGCACAGTGGATAAATGGGATAGGCGCTTTATGAAAATGGCTTACCTGATTTCCGAATGGACAAGCTGCAATGTGGAGGGGCGCAGCATAGGCGCTGTGATCGTCAAGGATAAGCGCATCATGACCACAGGCTATAACGGCGCGCCCGCCGGGTTAAAAACCTGCAAGGAGCGTGGAGAGTGCATGCGCCGTAAGCTAAACATCGCCTCCGGAACGCGGGCTGAGGTATGCTATGCCATCCATGCCGAGCAGAACGCCATTTTGCAGGCCGCAAAGCTGGGCATTTCCATTGACGGAGCCACGCTGTACTGCACCCACCAGCCATGCTCCGTTTGCGCGAAGATGATTGTGAACGTAGGCATCCGCAGGGTTGTTTATCAGCAGGGCTATCCTGATCGGTTCTCACTTGAAATTTTTGACGAGGCCGGAGTACGGTTAGAACAATTTACGGAAAACGTGAATGAATAGCTTTTTAAGCAAAAGCACGCGCAATCGCTTTAACGGCTGCGCGCGCTTTTGCTTTCTATTCGCTATCGCGGTCGATGCATCGCCCTCTCAGGCGGTTGACGGTGCGCTCCAGCGCGTTGCGGCTATTGCCCCAGGGCTTGTCCTGATTGCGGTAATCAAACTTGAGCGTGAACCATTCAAGATCCTTTTCATCCTGGGCGAGGCTGCTTTTGATAAGGGACAGCAGCGTTTTGGCAAAGGCGCGCTGATTGGCGGCGTTCAGGTGCTTTTGCGCGCATCCAAGCAGTTCGGCGGCATGTGGCAGGCAAACGCCCTGGGAGGCCTCCCATCTTTCTCGAAACGCCTGATCCGTTTTCCAAAGATGGATGAAGGTATACAGATAGCGCTCCATATGCGTATGGATATTCTCGCAGATTACGCAGGACGCGTTCATCCGTTCCAGAGATTCAATCAGGGTTGAAAGACCGTCCTTGGGCGCAAATAATCCGCGCCGTTCATCCGGCAGTTTGAGCGCGTCGATTTTTTTTAAAAGCTCCTTGGTGTGCGAGTCGGTGAGCAGAGCGTGCCCCAGCCGGTTCTTTTGAAGGAACAACTGCTTATGGTGCTTTTGACAAATCCCGCGCTCGTTTACCCGTATGCGCGCCTCCGGCTCCATCACGCTTCCGCCAAGGCTGCGGTCGATCTCGTCAAGCTCGCACTTTTGATATAGCTCGCACAGCGGGCAGGCGGTTTCCTTCTCCATGACTTCCCAAACGGGAATGGTGTCCAGGTGATATTGCATATTTGTCCTCCATCAAGTATAATGGTCTTAATCAATATGGTAACAGAACGCGGGGGAAAGCGCAACCTTTCATATTTTGCGCATTCAACGGCATATTGTTTTGCGATACAATGTGCGGGAGGGCGGCAAATATGCAGGGCGAGAAGCGTATCTATCCCCGGGAGCGTTCCGGCGGCAAATGGTTGAGCTATCTGCTGCTGTTTTTGTCGGCGGTAGTTGTGCTGTCCGGCTTGGTGTGGAGGGAAGGCGGCGATCTATCCATTGAGGTAGAGCCCTCCCCAACGCCCATTCCCACGGACGCATATTTTGACGAAACGCCGCAGCAGCGCGAAGTAACGCTGCCGGGGAGCACCTGGTTTGCCCTTCAGTTGGGAGCCTTTGAAAGCGAGAAGGCCGCAAGCGAACTGGCGCAGCAGTTTATGCGGCGCGGCGCGGCGGGCTATGTGTGGAGGGATGGGCGTTACCGCACGCTTGCAGCCGTTTATCCCAGCCGGGAGGACGCGCAAAACGTGCGCAGGCAGTTAGATATGGATCATGAAGTTGATTCGTATTTGTACCAGATTGATTTGCCCGCGCTGCATGTGCGCCTAAGCGGGATGAAGGGCCAACTGGATATATTGGAGGCCGCCTTCATCCATGCTAACGACCTGATAGCGGGCCTGCAGGGCGTAAGCCTTGCGCTGGATCGCCAGGAATGTGGGGAGGAGGAAGCGCGTGAAACGCTGTCGGGTTTAAAAAACCAGGTGGAGGCCGTATCGCTGCGCCTGAAACAGCGCTTTGTGCAGCCCCGGCATGCTACCGTCGAGGGGCTGATTGACTGCTTTGACGGGTACGCTGCGTTCTTTCAGGGTCTTGAGCCCGGCGAAAGCAGCGTTGCCTTGGGCGCAAGGCTGAAATATGAAACCCTCGCGTGTCTTAATGAACTCAAGAGCGTGTACGACGCGCTTGGCAATACATAGGAGGTCGATGGATATGACGATCAGGGAGCTGATTCCCATTCTGGATGCGAAGGTGCTCTGCGGCGGCGAGCAAATCGACCAGGAGGTCAAAACCGCCTGCGGAAGTGACTTGATGAGCGATGTGCTGGCCTTTGTAAAGGACAAGACCGTGCTGATTACCGGCCTTACCAATGTGCATGTGATGCGCACGGCGGAAATGCTGGATATCCATTGCGTTGTGTTTGCGCGCGGAAAAATTCCCTCCGATGAGATTCTGGAAGAAGCCAACGAGCTGGGCATTGTGGTGCTGGCGACCAGCTATACAACCTACACTGCCTGCGGCCTCATGTATGAGGCCGGTATACGGGGAACGAATGAAAGAAGCGGCGTTTGAACGCGAAAGAAGGTTTACATATGCAGCCAAACCTACTGACCAATTCTTACGAGGTGCACGCGGGCGAGTTTCAAACGGCGGGCGACGCTTCTGCCAGCATCAAGCGTAAGCTGAAGCAAATTGGCGTGGATAGCATGGTGCTGCGCCGCATAGCCGTGGCCAGCTATGAGGCCGAGCTGAATTTGATTATTCACAGCATGGGCGGCCAGCTTACCTTTGCGATGAGCCCGGAAAAAATCACCTTGGTTTCCAACGACATGGGCCCTGGCATTGCGGATATCAGCCGTGCCATGCAGGAGGGGTATTCCACCGCCAGCGAAGAAGCGCGCGACCTTGGCTTTGGCGCGGGCATGGGCCTGCCTAATATGAAGCGCAACGCCGATGACTTTGCCATTGAAAGCGAGCTGGGAAAGGGCACGCGCATACAGATGGAATTTAGGCTGAAATAACGGCCGTTCCTTTTCGGGAGGGCATTGGCTATGATTGATAAACGTTTTCACTCAGTACGGTTGGATAAAGAAAAATGCAAGGGATGCACAAACTGCCTCAAGCGCTGCCCAACGGAGGCAATACGCGTGCGCGGAGGCAGGGCGCACATTATTGACGAAAGATGCATCGACTGCGGAGAGTGCATTCGCGTATGCGATTACCACGCTAAGTATGCGCAGACCGACCCGCTTGCCAGCATTAACCGCTTCAAATATAAAATCGCGTTGCCCGCGCCGTCCCTGTACGGCCAGTTCAAGCACCTGATCAGCGCGTCGCAGGTGCTTGAGGGACTCATCAAAATGGGCTTTGACGATGTGTATGAGGTAGCGGAGGGCGCGGATATCGTTACGCGCGCCATCCGCGAGCGCATGCGCAATATCGATAGGGATAAGTACCCGGTTATTTCCTCCGCATGTCCGGCGATTGTGCGTTTGATTCGCGTGCGCTTCCCTGAGCTGATTCCGCATATCATCGATGTGCGCCAGCCTATGGAGGTAGCCGCAATGGTTGCCCGCCAAGAATTCTGCAAAAAGAACGACGCCTTGCCCGAGGAGGTCGGCTGCTTCTTTATTACGCCCTGCGCCGCAAAGATGACCGCCATTCGCAACCCCATCGGGCATGAAACATCCGCCGTGGACGGTGCCATTTCCATGATGGAAATTTATGGCCTGTTGGCCGGACAGCTCAAGTCCATCCCGGCGGATACCCATATCGCCCATGCCACCGCATATGGCGTTGGATGGGCAAACAGCGGCGGCGAGGCGGCGGCCGTGTGCCCGGAGCGCAGCATGAGCGTGGACGGCATCGAAAACGTGATTCGCGTATTGGAAGAAATTGAAAATGACAAGCTGCAGGATCTTGTGTTCTTTGAGGGGGCGGCCTGTACCGGCGGCTGCGTGGGCGGCCCGCTCACGTTTGAAAACAGCTATGTGGCCCGCGGGGCGGTGCGCGCCCTCATGCGGGGATGCGATATCGCGCATCCCGACGAGCGCGTTAAAACATCCTATCTGACCAAGTATCCGCTGCTTGCGGACAGGCATATAACCGCTAACAGCGCCATGCGCCTGGATGACGATATCGTGGAGGCCATGCGCAAAATGGAGCAGATGGAGCAGATTGTGAGAAGCCTTCCGGGATACGACTGCGGGAGCTGCGGCAGCCCAACATGCCGCACCTTTGCCGAGGATATCGTGCGCGGGTATTGCAACAAAATGGATTGCATTCACATTTTGAAGGACCAATTGAAGG